>NZ_JATABG010000036.1:0-16198 GCF_036533755.1 Vibrio sp. M260118
ACTGGTTACGCTAAAAGCTATCAGGGACAAAGTATTCTTATTCGTTATGATGTTCTGGATGGCAGCACGCTAGACTCCCCATTGAGCTACAACAAAGATCAAATCTTTTTTATCGTTGTGTCACTCTCTCTTGAAAAGTTCGATCAGCTCAAACACATCTTAGAATTTGATAACGACAGCAGTATCTTTTTCTCCCCTGAGCCGGTATTCAAATCGGGCCTCACTCAGTCAGTCGAACTAAAACCCGATTTATATGCCGTTCTCGATCCAGCTCCATATTTGACGACACAAAAACTAGCCAAAATCGAACAGCGTCTCATGTTCTCGTTTGGCCTTTCATCGTTAGTTACCGTATTAATTTTGCTTTTCCTGCTCTACCGACATGTAATTCAGCCGATTACAACCCTAGACCGCCAGTTAAAAGAAGTTGAGCTACGCAAGCGTTCTAACATCGAAAGACTAGAGTGCAACAACGAGATCGGTCGCTTGTCTGCACGTTTTTACTTCATGTACAAAGAGCTCAACTCTAGCTATCAGAAAACCAAGGCAATGGCAGAGAATGACCACCTCACACAACTAGCGAACCGCTATCAGTTCCAAGTCTATGTTGAGCGTGTTTTGGCCAATAAGCTCAACTACAGCTATGCCTGGATTCTATACATAGACCTAGACAACTTTAAATACGTCAATGACAAGTATGGTCATCATGTTGGGGATTCACTGTTGGTCAACTTTGCTGAACATATCAAACGAATCAGCCTCGAGAGTGAGCGCAACTATGGGATCAAGTCATTGGCATCGCGTCTGTCGGGGGATGAGTTTGCTATCTTTATCGCCTCTAACCAGCCGGGCATATTTGCGGATTCACTCGCCCAGTTAGTATTAGAGCCAATCCAGAATCACACCAATGCATCAATTGGTAGCTTCCCGATCACCGCGAGTATTGGTATCGCCTCATATCCAGAGGATGGAATGGATTTGGCAAGACTGCTATCGAACGCAGATACAGCTATGTATCAAGCTAAACGCGCGGGTAAAAACCAAGTCGCGCACTACTCCAAAGAGCTTGATGAGATCGTACGTCGCCGCACCCAGGTTGAACGTGCACTACGCAATGGCGATCTGCAAAACGAGTTTACCTTGCTCTATCAACCCTACTACGACGTGAGTGGTAAAGTGATTAAAGGCGTAGAAGCCCTGCTTCGTTGGGACTCGCCAAAACTAGGTAAAGTGACACCAAGCGAGTTTATTCCAATTTCAGAGCAAATCGGCCTGTTTGGTACCATTGATCGCTGGGTAATTAAACAAGCCTTCATTGATTTTCCTAAACTGCAAAACTGCTTCGATAGTCCAATTCAGCTATCAATAAATCTGTCGTCTGCCGAACTAGACTCTTTACAATTAGCTCTAGATATTCAGGCCTTGATGGAACTGCACCCTGTTCAGCCGCACTTGATCGACTTTGAAATCACCGAGACTTTTGCTTCTGATTCGCAAAGCTATCTGCTGCTGCATGAACTGGCGCAGATGGGCTTTAAGCTGACTATAGATGACTTTGGTTCAGGCTATACCTCTATCACTCAACTGGTCGAGTACCCGGTACAGAAGATTAAGTTTGACCGAGAGTTTTTAGAGACCATAATTAAAACCAACAATCAGCAGGTTGTGAAACCGCTCGTTGACCTTTGTCACTCGCAATCTATGCTAGTGACTGCTGAAGGAATCGAGTCACAAGCGATGCACGATTGGCTGGCTGACAACAAATGTGATTATATGCAAGGTTACTATTTGTCGCCTCCCCTCTCTATGTCACAATTAAGTTCTGGGAACAACGAACAGAAAGGAAACATCAATGTCGGCAAAGACGGTTATTGTAGCGTCGCTTAATCCAGCAAAAATCAATGCAGTCAAAAGTGCTTTTGACGCAAGATTTCCTCTGCAGAGTTTTGAATTCATTGGGGTGAGTGTCGATAGTGGCGTAGCAGACCAACCCATGTCTGATCACGAGACCCACTTAGGCGCACTAAACCGAGTCGCGAATGCCAAAGCCGCGCATACCAATGCAGACTACTACGTTGGCTTAGAAGCAGGGATAGAAGGCTCAGTGACTTTTGCATGGATGGTTATTGAATCACAGACTCAAAGAGGAGAATCTCGCTCGGCAAGTTTAATGCTTCCGCCAGTGGTGCTAGAGAAACTTCGGGATGCTAACGAACTGGGGGATGTGATGGATGAAGTGTTTGGCACTGATAATATAAAACAAAAAGGTGGTGCAATCAGTTTGCTTACTCATGACATACTGACACGCAGTTCGGTTTATCACCAAGCACTAATTTTGGCATTAATCCCGTTCGCTAATCCGGAGCATTTTCCTAGCAACTTGTAGATATTGATATAAATAAGGATGCTTACGCATCCTTATTTTTTTCCAGAAGCGCGGCTATCTGTTGCTTTTCTTCATCACTTTTAGACTTGAGCTCGTTTGAGCCACGAGTAATGGTCGCAATGCCAACACCCAACATCTGGCTAATCTGTCGCTGAGACAACTCTCCTTTGAGCAGCTCGCGGAAGATATTGACTCTCGCCACCAACGCGTCACGTTCATCAGGCGTCATCAGCATCGTCAGCAACATCTGGTGTTGACTTGACTTTGTACTGTCCTCAATCAGCTCGACTATCTGTTGCCAATCTTTATATTCTGGTTCCAAAGACATCTATTGAATACTCGCTAATATTTCGCGTTCAACTCATGGGGATTTAAGAAAGCACCATCAACCCCTAATACCTCTCGATAGTAGGTTTCGAACATCAGGATATTTTGTACATATCCGCGAGTTTCTTTAAATGGTATCGCTTCTATAAAGGCATAAGCATCGAGTTTTCCTTGCGTTCTTTCACGCCAAGTTTTTACTCGATGGGGCCCTGCATTATACGCCGCTAATGCGAAAATTCGATTGTTATCGTAGCGCTTAAGCAAACTATCCAAGTAGTGACTACCAATTTCTATGTTCTTCCCTACTTGGTAGAGGTCTTGATAGCCCTGGTATTCAATCTTGTATTTCTTGGCGGTGTACTTTGCCGTTGAAGGCATAATTTGCATGATGCCACGCGCTCCTACAGGCGATCGCGCTTCGATGTCGAGTGCACTCTCTTGTCTCGCGAGAGACATCAGTGTGATCGGATCTATACTGTGTTTATCGCCATAAAAGTTAAACCACCAGCGATGAGCAACAGGGAAACGAATCTCTAAATTGTCCCACATTTTCGCCTTGATGCTCGCCGTCACTGTTAAGTTGTGCCATCCCTTAAATGAGGCAAAAGCTGCCAACATCTCTTTCTGCGATTTATCTGCTCTTTCTAACAGCCAGCGCCACTCACTTTTTGCCGCAGCAATTTTATCTCGGTCAATCAGTTCTTCGATACGAACAAGTTCTGTCTGATAGGGCTTAACTTGTTGTTGCTCAAGCGCAATCACTGACGTTGGGTACTCAATAGAACGCTTGAGTTCTTTTGCTGCAGCGACACTATAAAAGTTACGTTGACCAATGATAGCCTCCATACGTTTTTGGCCCGCATTGTATTTACCCAGAGCCATTTCACTGCGCCCTAGCCAGTACTGCCAACGCAAGCTCTGTTGGCTATCTGGTGGCAATTTTTCGATCCAGAACTCAACGCCTTGCCAATCAGCATGTTGAATAGCTAAACGTACACGACGTTCTAGGAGAGCGACACTGGATGACGTAACGATTTTTCCATCACGCCACTTTGCTAACGACTCAGATTCGGTATTGATCAAACGAAACGAAATGTAATCGGCAAGATGCTGCGCCGTAGCCTTATCAAAGTGCTGTCCTTTCACTACCTTGGCAAACTGCTTTTGAGCCTGCTCTGGGTCTTTTCGTGCTAGCTTCTTTAAAGCAAGCTTGGTTTGAGTTTGGTAAAACTCGGTAACCTTGTGCTTTTTGGCAAACGTTGCAACCGACTCAGGCTTACTAAACAACGCTTTCATCTCATCAGCTTGACGCTTTGCTGGTTCGGATCTGAGTTGCTTTTTCAGATAGCTCATCAAGCTACCGTTGCGAGATTCAAACGCAAGCAACATACGTTCAAGGATAAGCTGTTCAGTTTTTAACCCTGCTTTATCCCAAGTGGCGAACAGCGAGTCACAAGCATCAGCAATACTATGCCCAGAGAGCCAAAGTTTTTGCGCTCCTTCAAAAGCGAGCTTTTTGTCTCCCGCTTTTGCATGAGCATTGTAGTAGTGACACTGGTAGGTCTCTCCTCTCGGCTCCTGAGTTTGAAACTCAAGTAGAGTCTGCCACTTTCCTTTTGTCGCTAGAGCACCTATGTAAGGAGCGCGTATTCGATTAGAGAAAGGGAAAGTACGATGTTCGGCAATAAACTGCTCAACTTCACTAGGTTTACGACTGCCAATATCAACCAGAAAGCTACGATAATCAACGTAAGGAGTTAATGGGTAGTCAGCGATTTGTGGCCGTATTTTTTTATACTCCGTTACCCTGTTTTCATCCAGTAAGGTTTGAGCCTGATCGTACAAAGCTCGCTGTTTTTGCAGATCGGCTGCCAATGCGGATGTGGCAAAACTTGCGCTGCATACCATCGAAGTAACCAATAAAACCGATGAAGGAATGCGATGCAGCGACTTGAGAAAAGTCAGCGTCATAAGAGTCTCATCCTAAGATTTGAATGCTATGTGTTCCTATTTATGCTTATTGTAAACGGCGCTGTAAAGGCCGTAGATGTAAATAATAATAAATTCACACAACTGTGACATTCCACGTTATTAGGGCTAATTGTTAGGTTGCAAATTATCACTAAAGCAAATCAGTCGGACACACTCGCTTTATCGGGTAACAAACTGCGCTCTGTTAGTATAAAATAGTCTTTTACGTGAATTGACTATTTAGGAACGATCGGCAATGGCTGAATACGTATATACCATGTCGCGAGTGAGCAAGATTGTGCCACCAAAGCGACAAATTCTTAAAGACATCTCTCTGAGCTTCTTCCCTGGCGCCAAAATTGGTGTTCTAGGCTTGAACGGTGCAGGTAAATCAACACTTCTTCGCATCATGGCAGGTATCGATACCGATATTGATGGTGAAGCACGTCCACAACCAGGCTTAAACGTTGGTTACCTCCCTCAGGAACCGGTTCTAGACGAATCCAAAACCGTTCGTGAGATCGTTGAAGAAGCAGTTTCTGACGTTGCTGGTGCAATGAAACGTCTTGATGAAGTATACGCGGCCTACGCAGAACCTGACGCAGACTTTGATGCATTAGCAAAAGAGCAAGGTGAGCTTGAAGCGCTAATCCAAGCGAAAGAAGGTCACAACCTAGAAAACGCTCTGGAGCGCGCTGCGGATGCATTGCGTTTGCCAGAATGGGACCAGAAAATTGAACATCTATCTGGTGGTGAGCGTCGCCGCGTAGCAATCTGTCGCCTACTTCTTTCTAAGCCAGATATGTTATTGCTCGACGAACCAACCAACCACTTGGATGCGGAATCTGTTGCCTGGCTAGAACGTTTCCTTGTCGATTACACGGGTACTGTTGTTGCTATCACCCACGACCGTTATTTCCTTGATAACGCTGCGGGTTGGATTCTAGAGCTTGACCGTGGTGAAGGTATTCCATGGCAAGGCAACTACACATCTTGGCTAGAGCAAAAAGATGCGCGTCTACAACAAGAAGCATCTCAAGAAAAAGCTCGTCAGAAGACGATTGAGAAAGAACTTGAGTGGGTTCGTCAAAACCCTAAAGGTCGCCAGTCTAAATCTAAAGCGCGTATGGCTCGTTTCGAAGAACTACAAAGCGGTGATCGTCAGAAGCGCAACGAAACTAACGAACTATTCATCCCACCAGGTGAGCGTCTAGGTGACAAGGTTATTGAAGTCAACAACCTAAGCAAGTCATTCGACGGCCGCGTACTGATTGATGACCTATCATTCAGCATGCCTAAGGGTGCTATCGTTGGTATCATCGGTGCTAACGGTGCAGGTAAGTCTACCCTCTTCAAGATGCTAAGCGGTACCGAGCAACCAGACTCAGGCACTATCGATATGGGTGACACTGTTAAGCTAGCGTCTGTGGATCAGTTCCGTGATTCAATGGACGATACCAAGACGGTTTACCAAGAGATCTCAGAAGGCGCTGACATCATCAAGATCAACAACTTTGAAATCCCTGCCCGTGCTTACTGTTCGCGCTTTAACTTCAAAGGCAGCGATCAACAGAAGATCATCGGTGAGCTTTCTGGTGGTGAGCGCAACCGTGTACACCTAGCTAAGCTACTTAAAGCTGGCGGCAACGTACTGCTACTCGATGAACCAACCAACGATCTAGACGTAGAAACACTGCGTGCACTAGAAGAAGCCCTGCTTGAATTCCCTGGCTGTGCCATGGTTATCTCGCACGACCGTTGGTTCCTAGACCGTATCGCGACTCACATCATTGACTACCGCGATGAAGGCCAAGTTAACTTCTACGAAGGTAACTATACTGAGTACATGGAGTGGCTGAAGAAGACTCTTGGTCCAGAAGCAGCGGAACCACATCGTATTAAGTACAAACGTATCGCTAAGTAAATACGCTTGATCTTTGTTCAAAGGCCGCTATTATTAGCGGCCTTTCTTATACAGAGCTTATATAGATCACAATACGGATAAGTCTCCGTATTGATTAAAGCGAAGAATGCGAACAGCCGCGCATAGTAGCCACTATACTTTTGTTACTCTTACGAGTCGGAATATAGAGAGAAGATTATGATCGAACGTCGTCGTTTTTCGCGCATTGTTTATCAAGCACAAGCAACACTGGTTCAAGACTCAACAACGGTTAATGCCTTGGTCTGTGATTTATCACTGCATGGCCTGTTAGCTACGAGCGAACAATCAGATATGTTAGATACCGATAAACAAGTAGATGTTGAGTTTTCGCTTGCAGGAAGTGATGTCACGATCCAACTTGTAGGAAACATTGTTGGGCTTAATAACAATGTGATTCGTCTGAGCATTGATCATATTGATATTGAGAGTATCGGGCATTTAAAGCGATTAGTTGAGTTAAATGTAGGTGACGATGAGCTTTTACACCGAGACATCGAGCACCTTTCTGACCTAGGTGAATACACCTAAACTAACTAATTTATGTCAAAAAAAATTACCATTTCTATTCCTACATCATCTGGAATAGAAAGTTTTACCGTTTCAAAAAAATCACTGTTGGCTTCGATTATCATTGGGGCGAGCGTTTTAGCCTCTGGATTAGCTTATAACTACCAGCAATGGCAACAGGCACAATCGAGCCAAGCAAAGTACGACGTGCTTGCCGATCAATTCAGCCGCCTTGAAGTGCTCTACGAGGAGCAACTCGATACCACCCACTCCTTATCTCAAGAACTCGAAGAAAAGCGCAATCAAATCCATGTGCTAGGTAAAAGAGTTTACGATGTGGAGTCGGTTCTCGGTTTGGCCGATGAGGCTGTTGATGATACTAGCTTAGAAAATCGCCTCGACGCTGCCGCTGTTGACTCTGCCGTACGTGCTACCCTGTTTCGCATGATCCCCAACGACTCACCGTTGAACTATGAGCGCATTTCATCTTCATTTGGTTGGCGTACTAACCCTATTACGGGTAAAAAGCACTCTCATACAGGAATCGACTTAACCTGTAAGCGTGGCGAAGAGATCTATGCTCCTGCGGATGGTGTGGTTGAAACGGTTCGACCAAGTAAGAAAGGCTTCGGCAACTTCTTAACCGTTCGCCACTCCTATGGTTTTATGAGCTCTTACGCGCACCTACAAAGATTTAAAGTCCGCAGCGGCCAGTTTGTCAATAAGGGTGATCTGATTGCGACTTGTGGCAACTCGGGGAACTCAACCGGACCTCACCTCCACTATGAAGTGCGATTCTTAGGTCGTGCGCTTAATCCACAATATACGATGGACTGGACGCCAGATAGCTTTAACTATCTGTTCGAGAAAGAGAAAAAGGTTAAATGGGCACCGCTAGTTAAACTAATTGATGACACGGTGAGGCTACAAGTCAACCTGACCAACAACCCTTACCAAGACAGTTCGGTGGACACAGTGAAAGCTGAGCAAGAGCAGCCGGTAGGTGAAGTAACGACGCAATAAACAATCCAGATAACAGAAGAGCGACCAACTAGGTCGCTCTTCTTCTATTCATTTGGACTAATTAGGGTCTATTGCCCCTAGCCACGATGGATTGAGTCATTGGCTTGCTTGAGCAAGTTTTGGCTCTCATCAAGGAACTGCTTTGAGTAATCACCAAACCAATCACTTACTCTGTCAAAGCTCTCGACGAACGCTTGCTTATCTTTGCCATCTAGAATCTCTAACGCTTCACCAAAGCAGCGGTGGAAACGCTTGATCATATCAATGTTCTCTTGAGAAGAGAGAATGATATCTCCGTACAGATTAGGGTCTTGGCCAAACAGACGACCTACCATCGCAAGCTCTAAGCGATAGATTGGCGAGCTAAGCTGAAGTAGCTTATCTATATTTGGGTTCTCTCGACTTAGGTGTAGGCCATAAGCAAACGAGGTAAAGTGGCGCAGCGCCTGGATTAAGGTCATGCCATGGTCGTGCTCACTCGCATCGATCTGACATAAACTTGCTCCCCAAATGGAGAACTGCTTTAACAGCCACTGATATTGCTCTTCACCACGCCCATCACAGTAAACAATCACCTGCTTAGCCAAGCTTGGAACATCTGGGCCAAACATAGGGTGTAAGCCGACAACCGGTCCTCTATGCACATTAAGCATAGCTTGCAGTGGCTTAGATTTAATCGAGGTTAAGTCACACAGAATACAATCTTCTGGTAAGTTGGCTAGCTTCTCAATCACACCTTCTGTTAGGTGAATCGGCACCGTCACTACCACCATACCAGCGTTGTCTAGCAGTTCATCTGCACGATGCCAGTCTTTACTACCAAGCACTTTCACGTCATAGCCAGATAGAGTGAACATGCGGCCAAATAGGCCACCAAGTTGGCCTTTACCACCAACAATCACCACCGAGCGTAGTTCTGGATTGAGGCACTTAAAGCCAGAATCCTTCTCGCTAGCATATGACTCACGCATGGTGCGACGTAAGATGTCTTCAATTAGCTGTGGTGGTACACCTTTCTTCTCCGCTTCTTCACGACGAGAGGCCAACATTGCAGCCTCGCGATCGGGAGCATAGATTGGCAAACCATGCTCACTTTTCACCTCGCCAACTTTCTCTACTAAAGAGAGTCGTTGAGCTAATAAATCAAGAATCTGCTTATCAACTGCGTCTATCTGATCACGCAATTCATTCAATTCAACTGCCATTGATATTCCTTGTGCTATCTACTTATCCTTTCAAGCGATTTTCTAGGAAAGGAACTAGCTCTTCATGTGCATGACGTAATAGTGCCTCAGTTGTGTCCCAATTGATACACGCATCGGTGATAGATACGCCATATTCCATCTCACTAAGAGGAATATCTGATGCTTGGTTACCTTCATTAATGTGGCTTTCAATCATCAAACCAATAATCGACTTGTTGCCTTCACGAATTTGATGAATCACATCTTCTGCAACCAGCGGCTGACGGCGGAAATCTTTACGCGAGTTGGCGTGACTACAGTCCACCATCAATGACGCATCTAGACCATGCTTAGCCATGTCTTGCTCACACTCAGTAACAGACACAGAGTCGTAGTTAGTTTGCTTACCACCACGCAGGATCACATGGCCATTAGGGTTGCCTTGTGTCGTGAGTAATGCAACTTGACCTTCACGGTTGATACCCATGAAACGGTGACTTGAAGACGCGGCTTGCATCGCATTGATCGCCGTTGCTAAACTACCATCGGTACCGTTTTTAAAGCCGATTGGCATAGAGAGACCACTCGCCATTTCACGGTGTGTCTGCGATTCTGTAGTACGCGCACCAATCGCTGCCCAGCTAAAGGTGTCAGCAAGGTATTGCGGACTAATTGGGTCAAGCGCTTCAGTTGCTAATGGGATTTCCATTTCAGCTAGCTCAACCAAAAGTTCACGACCGACATGCAGACCATGCTCGATATCAAATGAACCATCTAGATGTGGGTCATTAATCAGACCTTTCCAGCCCACCGTGGTGCGAGGCTTCTCAAAGTAAACACGCATAACAATATACAGTTGGTCGCTCAGTTGCTCAGACAGTTGTTTAAGACGCTTTGCATACTCCTTTGCAGCGTCAATATCGTGAATTGAACAAGGGCCACACACAACAAGCAAACGATGATCTTTCTTATGAATGATGTTAGCAACCGTTTGACGCGACTCTTGAATGAAGCGACGAGCCTTGTCACTCAATGGCAGCTTCACTTTTAGTTCTTCAGGTGTAATCAGAACTTGTTCGTCACTAATGTTAATATTGCTCAATTCACTTTTTTGCATAACTCTAACCTGTATATTATTTCTTACACCTAGCTATATCCGTGTTTACTAGGTTGGAATAGCCATAAAATAACAGGCTTAATTTAGATTTCAAGGTGTAAATAATAAAAAACACAAATGTAAAATTAAATTTACACGCTAAAATTTATCTATCTTAATTACCAAAACATGAGATAAGCATGTTTTCTAGCGAGATTGTTCACTAAAATAAGCCTAAATCCCGCAAGTTAAATGACTATGGATCTAATCCTCTCTCTTCTCCAGCAGATGTGTGTCTATTTAGTGTTAGCTTATATGCTAAGCAAGACACCGATTTTTTTGCCACTGCTTAATATCTCTAACCGCCCTAGTCACAAACTCAGTGTTTATGTGCTGTTCTCTCTTTTTTGCATTATGGGCACCTACTTTGGTTTACAGATTAACGATGCCATCGCCAACACTCGAGCAATTGGCGCCGTTATGGGAGGGCTATTTGGCGGGCCAGTTGTAGGATTTTTTGTCGGCTTAACGGGCGGCCTTCATCGATATACTTTAGGCGGATTCACTGATTTAGCCTGTGCAATTTCAACCACCGCCGAAGGATTAATCGGTGGTTTGTGTCACGTTTACTTTGTGCGTAAAAACAAATCAGAACAGTTATTTAGCGCAAGTGTGGTGTTTGCTATTACTCTGGTTGCTGAAATCGTCCAGATGCTGATCATATTGATCGTAGCCAAACCTTTCGATCAAGCCTATTCACTGGTCTCCGCTATTGCTGCGCCGATGATCATTGCCAACTCGGTTGGTGCTGCGCTGTTTATGAGTATTTTGCAAGATAGGAAAACCATTTTTGAAGAGTACTCAGCAACCTTCTCTCGTCGTGCGCTAAACATCGCCGAACGCTCTGTCGGTATATGGGCTTCTGGTTTCAATACAGAGAATGCCGAGAAAATTGCCCGTATTGTCTATGAAGAGACCAATGTTGGCGCGGTATCAATTACCGATGATGAGAAAATTCTCGCTTTTGTCGGCATAGGTGATGATCACCATAAGCCGAATACGCCCATCTCTTCACAAAGCACCTTAGATGCGATCAAACAAGACAATATCATCTATCTCGATGGAACAGAAAAGCCTTACCAATGTTCGCTGTCTGCTGACTGCAAACTCGGTTCTGCATTGATTATTCCACTGCGCACTGGTGATAAAGTCATTGGTACGATCAAGCTTTATGAGCCGAAAAGAAAACTCTTCTCTACCATCAATATGTCAATGGCAGAAGGGATTGCTCAACTGCTCTCAAGTCAGATTCTATTTGGGGACTATCAGCAGAAACAGGTGCTTTTATCTCAAGCAGAAATTAGACTGCTGCATGCTCAGGTCAATCCGCATTTTCTGTTCAATGCTCTCAACACCATTAGTGCAATCGTAAGGCGTGATCCACCCAAGGCGCGTGAACTTATCCAACAGCTATCACACTTTTTCCGTAGTAACCTCAAGCAAGACAGCGCGACCGTGACGCTCAAAGAGGAGCTTGCCCATGTCAATGCTTACCTCTCGATTGAAAAAGCTCGCTTCACTGACCGTTTAGAAGTGACGATTGATATCGATGAAGCCCTATTGTCACGCAGAGTACCGACTTTTACGCTCCAGCCACTGGTAGAGAATGCAATCAAACACGGCATATCAAACCTACTCGAAGGTGGAAAAGTGCATATCTACAGCCAGGCAACAGAGGCAGGATTTAAAGTGGTAGTAGAAGACAATGCGGGTAGTTACACCCCACCAGATGATGACCATGTTGGGCTCGGCATGCAAATCGTTGATAAAAGGTTAAGTAACAAATTTGGTCGCGTTTCGGCTCTCAATATTGAAGTCGAACCCAACCACTACACTAGAATGAGTTTTATCATACCTAACAAGAACACGTTATAGGGTCTTATCATGCTGTCGGCATTAGTTATAGATGACGAGCTTTTCGCTCGCGAGGAATTGACCGAGCTACTGGAAGAGACGGGTCACATCGAAGTGATTGCACAAGCAAGTAATGCGATTGAAGGGCTAAAGAAAATCAATCAACTTAAGCCTGATGTGGTCTTTCTCGATATCCAGATGCCACAAATTACAGGGATTGAACTCTTGGCGATGCTTGATCCTGAAACCATGCCGAATGTTGTGTTTGTCACCGCCTATGATGAGTTTGCCGTTCAAGCGTTTGAAGACAATGCGTTTGATTACCTGCTTAAGCCCGTTGATACATGCCGCCTAGAAAAGACCGTTAAACGTCTGCTCAAGTCTCAGCCAACTACGGTAGAAAAACTGGCGACTATCACACCGCAAAACCTAGATCAGGTGCCTTGTATTGGCCTAAATCGCATCGTAATTATTCCAACTCAAGATGTTGAGTTTGCCTACAGTGACATTAGCGGTGTCCACATCCAAACCCACGAGCAGAAAGCGACCTCGCAGCTCACCTTAAAGATCCTCGAAGAGAAAACACCTTTAGTGCGTTGCCACCGCCAATTCTTAGTTAATATCAAAGCAATCAAAGAGATAAAACTACTTGAGAATGGATTAGCAGAGATCATCACGGTCAGTGAACACCCACTACCAGTCAGTCGCCGTTACTTAAAAACACTAAAAGAGATGCTAGGCTTCCATTGATACCACAAAGCCGCAATATGCTGCGGCTTTGTTCACTGCTTACAACCGTTGAGTTAAGCCTCGACGATTCGTTTCATTGCCTCAGAAGCTTGCTTCCACTGTTCGCTGCGCTGCAAATCCGATAGCGAGAAACTTTGAGTTTTTAGCAATGAGTCTGCTTGCGGCGTTTCCATTACCGGCAGATTATCGAGTACCTCAATTTGTGCGTCTCGCTTGTTGCAGACCAAAATCATATCGCAGCCAGCGACCAGTGCCTGATGTGAACGTTCAGCAGGGCCACCCATGATCGACGCACCTTCCATTGTTAAATCATCGGAGAAAACAATGCCTTTAAAGCCAAGCTTTTCACGTAGGATCTGCTTGAGCCAATACTCAGAACCGCTCGCAGGCTGGCTATCATAATGTGGGAAGACTACATGAGCGGGCATCATAGCGTCTAAAATGCCTGACTCTATCTGCGCTTTAAATACCGCCATATCTTGCTCAATAATGTTGTCACGATCATCAAACGGGGTTTCTAGGTGAGAGTCAGCAATCACTCCACCGTGCCCTGGAAAATGCTTACCTGTGGTTGCCATTCCCACTGACTTCATACCCTTCATATACGCTAGGCTATGACGAATAATAGTGTCAGCATCGTCACCAAATGCACGGTTACCAATCGCTTTGCAATCAAAGCCTTTGTCTAAAACTGGTGCGAAGCTTAAATCAATGTCATGTGCAATAAGCTCTGCGGCCATCAACCAACCACCTTGCTCTGCTAACTGCTCCCCGTTGTTAAACTGAGCATACTTCTGAGCAGCTGGAATCAGTGAGAAACCTTCCCTGAATCGCTGTACACGCCCCCCCTCTTGGTCTACGCCGATAAGGATTGGCCGTTTTGCCGCTTGGCGAACTGCTTTGTTCAACGCAAGTAACTGCTTACTGTCATGATAGTTGCGCGAAAATAAGATCACCCCACCCACTGTCGGATGCTCGAGAATCTCTCTGTCTTCAGCCGTTAACTCATAACCAGCAACATCTACCCATAACGGTCCCATGCTTTCTCCACATCAATCTGAAATTCGCTAAGTTAACGAGAGTATTCTGATTATTCTCGGTTTACAATGGCTAAAACTGTACTGTAACCGAAAATATCCATGGATCAGAAAGAGTTATACATTGGCATCATGTCTGGCACTAGCCTTGATGGAGTTGATACTGCACTCGTCGAGATGGAGGCTGGTAATGCAAAGCTGCTCGGTAGCAATGACTACCCGATACCCGAGCCACTTAAACAGAGGTTATTGAAGGTCAGCCTTGGTCAATCCACCAACTTAGTTGAGATAGGACAACTCGATCATCTGTTAGGAAAACTATACGTACAAGCCGTTAAAGCACTACTGGAGAAAACCGGTTACTCTGCGGATCAAATCACCTCTATTGGTAACCACGGTCAAACCGTTTTCCATCAGCCAACGGGAGAGACACCTTTTACCACTCAGCTCGGCGACGCCAATATCATCGCAGCACTGACCGGAATTGATACCATTGCTGATTTTAGGCGTAAAGATATCGCCCTTGGCGGCCAAGGCGCACCGCTCGTACCCGCCTTTCACCAATCGATTTTCAGCTCAACGGATTCCAGTGTGGTGGTGCTCAATATTGGCGGGATTGCCAATATTTCGGTATTAAGACCCGATCAAGCAGTGATTGGATACGACACAGGTCCGGGCAATATGTTGATGGATGCTTGGTGTCACAAGCACACGAGCAAGGCTTATGACAAAGATGCAGCATTGGCACGAGGTGGACAAGTAAATCAAGACTTGTTGGCAACACTGCTCCAAGAGCCATACCTTGCTCTTAGCGCTCCGAAAAGTACCGGACGAGAACTGTTCAACCTAGCTTGGCTTGAGTCAATTATCTGTAAATTAGATATCTCCATTGAAGATATACAGCGTACTTTATGCGAATATACTGCGTGTACCATCGCTAATGAAATCAATAAGTTCACTCAAGGTGACGCACCAGAACTTCTGGTGTGTGGTGGGGGAGCACATAACCCGCTACTCATGAAGCGACTTAGGGAGCATCTACCTAATTGGCGCGTCTTACTTACTGACGACAAAGGTATCGATAGCAACAACATGGAAGCGATAGCTTTTGCTTGGCTCGCCTATCGCCGGATTCACAATTTGCCAAGCAATCTTCCAGAAGTCACCGGAGCAAGCAAAGCCGTCTCCCTTGGCGTAATGTATTTTGCTGATAAGTAGGGATAATTATGACTAATGATGCGCTTATTGCTGCGCTTTCTCACTTAGTATCAGAAGGGCGAAATCCAGAGACAATGGATATCGACCTTTTGCCTTCGCTTGAGATCGTTCAACGAATCAACCAGCAAGACCAACAAGTCCCATTGGCGGTAGAAAGAGTCCTACCTGAGATCGCTCACGCAGTGGATAAAATCACCTCTGCGTTCAAAAAAGGTGGCCGACTCGTCTATATGGGGGCAGGGACTAGTGGTCGTTTAGGCGTTCTCGATGCCTCAGAGTGTCCGCCTACTTTTGGCGTGTCAGACAAGATGGTCATTGGCCTCATCGCCGGTGGACCAGAAGCGATATTAAAAGCCAAAGAGGGTGCCGAAGACTCGCCAGAACTTGGGGTAGAAGACCTTAAATCGATAAACTTTAGCGTTAATGATGTTGTGGTAGGTATCGCAGCCAGTGGCAGAACGCCTTATGTCATAGGCGCATTACAATACGCCAACGACCTTGGAGCAACAACGGTAGCGCTCTCTTGTAACCCGAACTCCACGATTGCAGATATCGCTCAAATTGCCATTAGTCCTGTGGTTGGCCCAGAAGCATTGACGGGCTCAACACGCTTGAAATCCGGTACGGCGCAAAAGCTTGTGCTCAACATGCTGACAACCGCGAGCATGATTCGCTTGGGCAAGAGCTATCAGAACTTAATGGTTGATGTGAAGGCGACCAATAAAAAGCTCATCGCACGTGCAGCGAGAATTGTTATGCAGGCGACCGATTGCGATAAGAACCAAGCAACCGAAACGCTCAAACTGACTGACTATGACGTAAAGCTTTCTATCTTAATGT
>NZ_JATABG010000037.1:0-15186 GCF_036533755.1 Vibrio sp. M260118
TTGCGTGACAAAATTGCGATTTTCATTGTTATTCCCCTGTGATGTTTGCAAGGAAAATGTAGTAGTTGTTGTTAGATAAATAAAACTATATATTTTGAATATGTTGTTAAAAATTAATTATCAAAACAATGAAGATTGAGCTGCTAAAAACCTTTCTCGATGTGAGCCATACGTTGCATGTACGCATGTCTGCTCAAAACTTACATATCACTCAGGCTGCGGTAAGTTCTCGAATCAAACAATTGGAAGAAGAATTGGGTGTTCTACTTTTCGATCGTTCAAATAAACGCCTAAAGCTAACGGCGGAAGGGGATAAGTTAGTTAAGCATGCCAATGATTTGATGGCGATGTGGCATAAGCTAAAGCAAGAGGTTGGTGTCGTTGACAGCGATGGATCACAACTATTTATTGGTGCAATGATGTCTATCTGGGATATGGTGCTTCATGATTGGTTGCAAAAGCTTCACAGAAATATCGACGACGTTCAGCTGTATACACATGCATACTCTTCTGTAGAGTTACGAAAGCGCATATTAAACAGAATCTTGGATATCGCGTTTCTTTTTGAGCCACCATATACTGAGGAACTGGTGTCTAAAAAACTGTGTACGGTCCCTTTAGTACTTGTTGGGACAGAACCGATTAAACATATATCAGAAATCAATAACTTCGTTATGGTTGACTACGGCGACACTATCAACGCGATGTTCCTTAATCATTTTGGTCAGAGCTTGTCGCCGATACACCATATGAGTCAGCCCAATACCGCGATGTCATTTATCCTAGAAGCGGGAGGCGCGGCTTATCTACCTCGCCAAATGTGTTTTACACAAATGCGACGTAAGCAGTTACATATGGTACCGGATGCACCAACATTTCATCGTAATATCCATGCAATCTACTTAGCAAACAGCCACAAAAAAGAGTTAATTGAGGACTCCTTAATGTTGTTTCCTTACAGTATTAGATAGGTCCTGATTTCCATTAGAGTTGTTCGTTTTTATTTATCAACTGATGCCAATCGCAAATATTCACTTGTGTTTATCTTGGTCTAAACCAAGAATATTGCCCCTAATCCTAAAAAGACTAAAAAGCCGACTACGTCTGTTACGGTCGTTAGAACCACTGAGCCAGCGACTGCCGGATCAATGTTAAGTTTTTTGAGCGTGAATGGTATCAAGGTGCCCGATGCGGCTGCGGCCAAACTGTTGACGACGATAGCACAGCCAATGATAACTCCCAGCGCAGGTGACTGAAAAACAAGATAGACAACGAAACCAATCACAGCGGCCATTATGATTCCATTTATCGCCGCAATCTTTAGTTCTTTGTTGACGAGTAATTTAAGGTTGCTTTGATGTAGGTGATTTAAGGCAATACCACGCAGCGCAACTGCTAGCGTTTGACTGCCCGCTATACCACCCATACTCGCTACTACAGGCATTAGTATCGCCAAAGCGACGACCTGTTCAACGACATTGTCAAAAACTCCGATGATAGCAGAGGCGACAAATGCAGTGAGTAAGTTTATCACTAACCAAAGCGCTCTTAATCTTGCAGCTACGGTTAAAGGAGTAAACAAATCTTCCTCACTTTTTACGTTTTCTTGTACGACTGCCTGAAGGCTGTTTTCACGTAAAGTTAATGCGATGGTTGACATGGAGATAACCCCCACAACAGCACCTTGTGAAACGACGGGAAACCATAAGGTAGTACCATCAATGGATAGCTGATTACTTACCTCGTTGATCTCTTGGTTGCCATCTAGAATAGGAGAGAATACTGCGATTGATTTCAGCTTTACGCCATTTTCATTAAGCAGCAAAGTATCCGATGGTATAACTCCGATTATTCCTGTTGAGTCTTTGACTACAATTATTCTAATCGGATTTTCAGTATGCTTTTTCAGTTCGTCTTTTATTTTCCCCACACTGTTATGCGCGTTTGCAACTAAGAAGCATGATTCAGCATAACGTCCTACTTCATTATCTTCGAAGGAGAGTGCTTGCTTAATATGAGCAACAGTGGCGGTACTTTGGGTTAGCAAAAACTCATCGACAAACTCGCTAGGCAAAAACTCAGCAAAGTTGATCACCTCATTTTCCGTAACAAAGCCAAGTCTTTCTTGTGCAAATTGTTCATCCAAAGCTAGGTGAATGTGTTTTGCTGTTTCAAATTGGAGGTAGTCGAGTATCGCCCAATACCGAGTGGCAGAGATCTCCTCTATTATCTCTATACGTTGAGGAACGTTGACCGACTCGAGTAGACTCGCGATTTCTGCATCGTTGCAGTCATGAAGAAAGCCAAGATCACTATTCGTCTCAATAGCCGTTATGAAAGCAGCGAGTAATTCAGGTCTATTTTCAACGTCTGGGGTAGGGGTGATCTCTTTCATAAGGGGATCCTAAAATTCTCTGCCATTCAGATATTCTTGGTAACATCATTGGTATCAGGAAGTTAACATGACGATAAGCGAAATAACAATTGTTTTATAAAGGCATTAAAGTGTCTTACGGTTTGTCCGGTTATATCGTTGTTAAGCTCATAACAGGTAGAGGTTATACCGCAAGTCTTGGTTCGAGTAATCACGTACGCCCGTCGGGTGATTGAATAGCTCGATTCATCCACGTTTATGGTCACTCACTCCTTGTCGAAACTATCGACCACGATCGCGCCCATGGATGCAGGCATTGCTATAACGATTACTCGCTTTATAGCGATGAGTGGTGAGTCGTAAAGCGGGAGTTTATCAATGCACAATAGGACTAACGCGACGACCATCGCAGTAAGAAAATACGCAGTAACAATACGAAGTATAAACTCTGTTACTCGACCAGCGACCTGCCTTTGGTAAACGCTTTCGAAGGTGTAAACGGATAGAAACAGGCACGATAGGGCAAGTAGCAAAGCTAGATTTGCGATAGGTAAGTGTTCACCAAGTTGCCACGCTTCTTCTGAAAAAGAAATCGGTACGGCAAGCGCAAATGCCCCAACGAATATTTGCCCGGCATCTTCTAGATTGAAGCTTTTTGACACAATGACTCCTATGCTTATCTAATCCCTTCAGTGGTAGATAAATTATTGATTGACTTGGCTGTTTTTAAAGCACAGATTAACCTTAGTGACTATGTTTAGTATAGGTTAGTTGATGGATCTTTTTTCATCTTCTACTGAAAGCAAATCGTATCTAAATTATGTGAGGAAGTAGATGTCTCAATTTGGCTATTCAGAAAAAGAACCGAGTGGATTGATTCATGCCTTGTTGTTGAATGGCAGTGGCGGCAGCGACCAACTGACCTGGGCCCAGGTTAATGAATTAGATAGCAATCAGCATGGTTTATGGCTGCATTTTGACTATAGCGACGCAGAAGCTCAAGACTGGATCCGGCACTGCAGTGGCTTAAACGAAATTGCGGCTGACGGTTTGCTTAATCAAGATCATCGTCCCCATGTTCTCACAAGGGGCAGTAACCTGCTTCTGATCTTAAGAGGGGTGAACCTTAATGAAGGCGCGGACCCGGAAGATATGGTGTCACTCAGAATATGGACCAATGGTAAAGTGCTAATTAGTACGCGAAGAAGAATGTTGCTATCAACCCAAGATATTTTAGAATCCTTAGACAATCATACAGGCCCGTTGTCCGTCAGCGAGCTAATGGTTTGCTGGGTGGAACGTGTTATTGCGCGGATGAATGATACGATAAATGTATTGGAGGACAAGGTTTCAGAAATTGAAGAAGCGCTCTTCGATGCCGAACCGAACGAGCTTCGCTCTACATTGCTTGAGATTAGACAGCAATGTATAGGTCTTCGCCGCTACATAGCGCCACAAAGAGAAGCGCTAAATAAACTGGTATCTGAGCCTCTGAGTTGGCTCAATGACATTGACCGTCTCACGTTACGTAGCATCGCCGACCGACAAGTGCGTTATGTTGAAGACATTGATGCTATCAAAGAGCGAGCCACAATGGTGAAAGAGGAGCTAATTAGTCGGATATCAGAACAGCTCAATAATCGCAGTTATGTCCTCACCGTCGTTGCTGCAATCTTCCTACCTTTAGGCTTTTTTACTGGGTTAATGGGCGTGAACGTTGGAGGGATGCCAGGGCTCGAAAATCAGATGGCGTTTTGGCTTGTTGTCGGTATCTGCGTTGGCTGTACTGGGTTGCTGGGCGCGTATTTCTATTTAAAAAAATGGTTCTAATTACTATAGCGAAAGACTAGGTGATAACGTTAATTAGTGCGTTTGAGTAGAGGGGCTGTGCGTCATTTTAGGGCGCTGATAACTATGATTGTGCATCTAGGTGATAGAGGTCACATAACCTGTTTTAAGCGGAGTTGAATCTAGTTAACTGTTAGCTAAATTACATTACTTTTGTTAATTTTTAGCACAATGTCTAGCATAAGATGCTAACAAATGGCGTCTTATCAGACAATGTGGCACTTAGGTCTACTGTCTGGACGGATCTCATGTTAATTAACTGAGTATTTTATTTTTACTAGTGATATTAACTGTTTCATTGATGCTATCGCAAAATTATACGATTTTTTGCTACATTTTTATGGCAAATTACTTCGATGATTGATACTGTGTGCCGCAATCTTTGTGTGGATTTAGGTTTTTGTGCTTAAAATTTAGGCTAAGCAGTTCTAAATCACTGTCCGTTCTAGTGCCATACAAAGAAGTCATGGATGCAAATAAAAAACTTGGAGTTTTACGCATGTATAAGAACAAAATCACACGCGCTCTATTGGTAGGCGCGGGCCTTTCTTTAGCTTTAACTGGTTGTGGCGACAAACCAGAAGAAAAACAAGCTGCTCAGCCAGCACCTGCTCCTGAAGCTAAATCGGATTCTCAAACAGTTGAACTTGCTGATGTACAAGAACTCGTTCGTGGTAACGGTACAGAAGTAGCAACAATTGACCCTCATAAATCACAAGGTGTTCCAGAGTCTCACGTTATTCGTGACCTTCTAGAAGGCCTAGTAAACCAAGACGAAAATGGTAACACTATCCCGGGTGTTGCAGAGTCTTGGGAAACAGCAGACAACAAAACGTTCACTTTCCACCTACGCAAAGATGCTAAATGGTCTAACGGCGATCCTGTAACAGCAGGCGACTTCGTATACTCTTTCCAACGCGCAGTAGATCCAAACACAGCATCTCCATACTCTTGGTACATGGAATACACCAAGATGAAGAATGCAAAAGACATCATTGCGGGTAAGACAGACAAGAGCGAGCTAGGCGTTAAAGCTGTAGATGATCACACTCTAGTTGTTGAACTAGATGCAGCAGTACCTTACTTCGTAATGATGATGGGCCACACGACAGTTAAGCCTGTACACCAAGCGACAGTTGAGAAGTTCGGCGACCAGTGGACTAAACCAGAGAACTTCGTTGGTAACGGTGCATTCGTTGTAGACAACTGGGTAGTAAACGAGCGTTTGGCTCTTAAGCGTAACGAACAGTACTGGGACAACGCGAACACTAAGCTAAACAAAGTGACTTTCCTACCGATTGAAAACCAGGTAGCAGAGATGAACCGCTTCCTAGCGGGGGAAATCGACTTCACAAACGAGCTACCTGTAGAGCACTTCAAGCGTCTTAAGAAAGAGCACCCAGAAGAAGTATCAGTTACTGGTAACCTATGTACTTACTACTACATCTTCAACACTAAGAAAGCACCTTTCGATGACGTTCGCGTACGTAAAGCAATCTCTTACGCTATCGACCGTAACATCGTAACTGACGCTATCCTAGCGCAAGGTCAAAAACCAGCTTACTTCCTAACTCCTGAGATCACTGCAGGCTTCAACCCAGAAATGCCAGCGTACGGTCAAATGACTCAAGCTGAGCGTGATGCAGAAGCGAAACGTCTTCTAGAAGAAGCAGGTTTTGGTTCAGATAACCCACTGAAATTTAACCTTCTTTACAACACATCTGAGAACCACAAGAAAGTTGCTGTTGCACTGGGTTCAATGTGGAAGAAGACACTTGGCCTAGACGTTACTCTAGAGAACCAAGAGTGGAAAACTTATCTATCAAGTAAAGATTCAGGCGACTTCGAAGTTGCACGTGCCGGTTGGTGTGGTGATTACAACGAAGCTTCATCGTTCCTAACGCTAATGAAGAGCACCAACACAACAGGTGGTATTCACTATGACAGCAAGGCTTACGATGAAATCATGAATAAAGCAATCGCCGCGACTTCTGAAGAAGAGCGTCAAGCGCTTTACCTAGAAGCTGAGAAGCTACTAGCGAATGATATGCCTATCGCACCTATCTACCAGTACGTGAAATCACGTCTACTTTCTCCTAAGGTTGGCGGCTTCCCAGCAAACAACCCAGAAGAGAAGATCTATTCTAAAGATCTATACATCATCAAGTAATCCTTGAACTGATAGAACTATAAAATATTGGCCTGCATGTGAGAAATTACATGCAGTGCCTCTATACAATCTAAATTCGTAGAAATTTGATTGATTCTTTGTTTATTTTTAATTGTCACAGACTGAAAGAGTGAGTTTATGCTTAAATTCATCGCTAAAAGGATATTTGAGGCGATCCCAACTATGTTGGTATTGATCACCGTATCTTTCTTTCTCATGCGTTTTGCTCCAGGTAACCCATTCTCGAGCGAACGTCCACTTCCGCCAGAAGTTATGGCGAACATCGAAGCTAAGTACGGGCTAGATAAGCCGGTATTCGAGCAATACACTACCTATTTGACGAACGTCATCCAAGGTGATTTTGGTCCTTCATTTAAGTACCTTGATTACTCGGTAAATGAACTGATTTCGGTGGCACTGCCAGTGTCGGCGAAAGTAGGCTTTATCGCGTTTATCTTTACGGTCATTATGGGGGTCACGGTCGGAACTATTGCCGCCTTGAAGCAGAATACCTGGGTCGATTACACCATAATGTCAACGGCCATGTTAGGTGTGGTAATGCCGTCATTTGTATTGGCACCAGCGCTTATCTATCTGTTCTCATTGCATTGGAATCTGTTCCCGGCAGGTGGTTGGCATGACGGTAGTGCGAAGTATTTAGTGCTTCCAGTTATTGGTATGTCTTTGCTCTATGTAGCGACATTTGCGCGTATCACACGTGGTTCGATGATTGAAACACTCAACAGTAACTTTATCCGTACTGCACGTGCGAAAGGGCTAAGTTACCGTTACATCATTATTAAACATGCACTTAAGCCAGCGCTTCTTCCTGTTGTTTCTTACATGGGCCCAGCGTTCGTAGGTATCATCACCGGTTCTGTTGTTATCGAAACTATCTTTGGTCTACCGGGCATCGGTAAGCTGTTCGTTAACGCTGCATTTAACCGTGACTACTCGCTTGTAATGGGGGTAACCATTCTGATTGGTTTCCTATTTATCCTATTCAACGCGATTGTAGATATTCTACTTGCAATGATTGACCCGAAAATTCGCTACTAACAGGGACGTTTGGTTATGTTAACGAAAAAAGAAAACCTAGACGCGATTGAGAAGTTCTCTGAAAATTTAGAGATTGAAGGTCGTAGTCTATGGCAAGACGCTCGCATCCGCTTCATGCGCAACAAAGCGGCAATGGTGAGCCTATTTATCTTATTCTTGATGACGCTAGCGGTAATCGTATTACCTATGATTGCGCCATTTACTTACGATGATACTGACTGGTACGCAATGCACGTTGGTCCTAACGCTGAGCACTGGTTTGGTACCGATAGCTTAGGTCGTGACTTGTACGTTCGTACACTTATCGGTGGCCGAATCTCACTCATGGTTGGTGTGATGGGCGCATTCGTCGCTGTATTGATCGGTACGCTTTACGGTGCGGCTTCTGGCTTCATCGGCGGTAAAGTTGACCGTATTATGATGCGTATCCTAGAGATCCTTTATGCAGTACCATTTATGTTCCTAGTTATCGTACTGGTAACATTCTTTGGTCGTAATATCATCCTTATCTTCGTCGCTATCGGTGCGATTGCATGGCTAGATATGGCGCGTATTGTACGTGGCCAAACACTTAGCCTTCGCAGCAAAGAGTTCATCGAAGCGGCGCACGTTTGTGGTGTGAGCAAGTGGAAAATCATCACTCGTCACATCGTACCGAACGTACTGGGTATTGTTGCGGTTTACTCAACGCTTCTTATCCCAAGCATGATTCTAACTGAGTCATTCCTTTCATTCCTTGGTCTTGGTGTTCAAGAGCCGATGACAAGTTGGGGCGCACTTCTACAAGAAGGTGCACAGACAATGGAAGTTGCAATCTGGCAGTTGGCATTCCCTGCTGCATTCATGGTTGTGACGCTATTCTGCTTCAACTACGTTGGTGACGGTCTGCGCGACGCGCTTGATCCAAAAGACAGATAACTAGAAAGCAATAATTAAAAATCTAGATAAGATTAAGGAAGCAATGATGAGCTTATTAGATGTCAAAGATCTGCGCGTAGAATTTACCACTCAAGATGGTATTGTCACCGCAGTAAACGATTTAAACTTTTCTCTGAACCAAGGCGAGACTCTAGGTATCGTAGGTGAATCTGGTTCAGGTAAGTCACAAACTGTATTTGCAATCATGGGACTACTGGCTAAGAACGGTATCATCTCAGGTAGTGCAAAATTCGAAGGTAACGAGATCCTCAACCTTCCAGAAAAAGCCCTTAACAAGGTGCGTGCTGAACAGATCGCAATGATCTTCCAAGACCCAATGACGTCGCTTAACCCGTACATGAAGGTAAGCGATCAGCTAATGGAAGTGTTAATGCTCCACAAAGGCATGGGCAAAGCGGAAGCATTTGAAGAGTCGGTGCGCATGCTTGAAGCGGTTAAAATCCCTGAAGCTCGTAAGCGTATCACTATGTACCCGCATGAGTTCTCAGGCGGTATGCGTCAACGTGTAATGATCGCGATGGCGCTGCTATGTCGTCCTAAATTGCTGATCGCAGACGAACCAACCACGGCGTTGGACGTAACTGTTCAAGCGCAGATTATGGACCTACTGAACGAGCTTAAGTCTGAGTTCAATACGGCAATCATCATGATCACCCACGACCTTGGTGTAGTTGCTGGCTCATGTGACAAAGTGTTGGTTATGTACGCGGGTCGTACAATGGAATACGGCACTGTCGACGAGATTTTCTACAATCCTAGCCACCCATACGCAGAAGGCCTACTTAAAGCAATTCCGCGTCTGGATACTGAAGGTGAGATTCTACCTACCATTCCAGGTAACCCGCCTAACTTACTTCGTCTGCCACCTGGCTGTCCTTATCAGGAACGTTGCCATCGTGTAATGGATCGTTGTAAACAAGAAGCGCCGATCTTAACGCCATTTGGTGATGGCCGTCAGCGTGCATGTTTTTCTGAATGGGAGGCTTGGAAAAAATGACTATCGATAAGAAGCTAATTCTAGATGTTAAAGATCTGAAAGTTCACTTTAGTATTGCGTCTAAATCGGCGTGGCCATGGTCTAAGCCTGCAAACTTAAAAGCAGTTGATGGTGTTGATGTTCGTCTTTACGAAGGTGAAACGCTTGGGGTAGTAGGGGAGTCAGGTTGTGGTAAGTCGACTTTCGCCCGTGCAATTATCGGCCTAGTTGAAGCGACAGACGGCGACGTAATGTGGCTTGGTCAAGACTTGACTAAGATGCAAGAAGTTCAGCGCCGTGAAACTCGTAAAGAGATTCAGATGATTTTCCAAGACCCGCTGGCATCGCTTAACCCGCGTATGACGGTTGGTGACATCATTGCTGAGCCTCTAGAGACATTCTACCCACAGTTGTCTAAAGACGAAGTGAAAACTCGCGTTAAAGAGATGATGGCGAAAGTAGGTCTGCTACCTAACGTTATCAACCGTTACCCTCATGAGTTTTCAGGCGGTCAATGTCAGCGTATCGGTATCGCACGCGCGCTGATTCTCAAGCCGAAGATGATCATCTGTGATGAGCCAGTATCAGCACTTGACGTATCTATCCAAGCACAGGTGGTTAACCTGCTGAAAGAGCTACAAAAAGAGCTAGGTCTTTCACTGGTATTCATTGCGCATGATTTATCAGTGGTTAAGCACATCTCTGACCGCGTGTTGGTGATGTACTTAGGTAACGCGGTTGAGTTAGGTGAGGCAGATGCACTGTTTGCAGACCCTAAACACCCATATACGCGTGCACTGATGTCAGCTGTACCAATTCCAGATCCGAAGCTAGAGCGTAACAAGCAGATCGAAATGCTTGAAGGTGACCTTCCTTCACCGATCAATCCACCTTCTGGTTGTGTTTTCCGTACTCGTTGTCCACAAGCAACAGAGGCGTGTGCGCAGACTAAGCCGACTATTGAAGGTAGCGACGTTCACGCAGTTTCATGTTTACACGTTAGCGTATAATTTCAGCCTGTGACGGGCTTAAGCGCGGCATCCTTTTGGGGTCGCGCTTTTTTTATTTGTGAAGCACTCGCATCCATTCAAAATATTTGAACAACTAAGCCAACTGTCTCTAACCAACCATATTGAGTATTTACTTATACTTAAGTCATTCAAAGTATAAGGGTTAGGAGAGCGCTATGGGCAAGTTAGTTGAAGGTGTGTGGCACGATGTCTGGTATGATACCAAATCGAACAACGGGAAATTTGTACGAGAAGATGCGGGGTTTAGAAACTGGATTGAGAACAAACCAGGGACCAAATTCCAGCCAGAATCAGGTCGCTATCACTTGTATGTCTCTTTAGCCTGTCCTTGGGCGCACCGTACTCTGATTTTTCGAAAGTTAAAAGGCCTTGAACCTCATGTTGATGTCACTGTCGTTTGCCCTGACATGATGAGTGAGGGGTGGCAAATGGGGCTACCAGAGCCGCTTTTCGGTCATACTCGCTTGCATCAAATCTACACTCAAGCCAAACCGGATTATTCTGGGCGCGTTACTGTACCTGTGTTGTGGGATAAAAAGTACAACACCATTGTCAGCAACGAGTCTTCAGAAATCATTCGTATGTTTAACTCGGAATTTAATCAGCTAACTGGCAATACCCATGATTACTATCCAGAAGCACAGCGCGATTTAATTGAAGAGTGGAATGCGTATGTTTACCCGAACGTGAATAACGGAGTTTATCGCTGTGGGTTTGCCACCACGCAAGAGGCCTATGAAGAAGCGTACGACCAGCTGTTCGAGTCTTTAGACCGATTAGATAAACACCTTGAGAAAAACCGCTATCTAACCGGAGAGAAGCTTACAGAGGCAGATTGGCGTTTGTTTACCACTTTGATTCGCTTTGACGCGGTATACGTTGGCCATTTTAAGTGTAATAAACAGCGCATTGCCGACTACGCTAACCTTAACGGCTATATGAAAGAGTTGTATCAGGTGCCGGGCATAAAAGAGACGACTGACTTTTATCACATCAAACGTCACTACTACTATAGCCACACTGGCATTAATCCTACTCAGGTTGTGCCAACTGGCCCTGACTTGGATTTAGACAGCCCACATGGGCGGGATAACATTGACTAAATACTTCAGTCAGTATTAGTTTGAGAAGACAAAAAGCCCTAGACAATGTCTAGGGCTTTGTATCTAACTTCGTTATGTAACGAGATTAGTTGACTGCTTTCTCTTCAGCTTGTGCTGCTTGGTCTGCTTGGATTGCAGTAAGTGCTACTGTGTATACGATGTCGTCAACAAGTGCGCCACGAGACAGGTCGTTTACAGGCTTGCGCATGCCTTGAAGCATTGGACCGATAGAGACGAGGTCAGCTGAACGCTGTACCGCTTTGTAAGTCGTGTTACCCGTGTTTAGGTCTGGGAATACGAATACTGTCGCTTTACCTGCTACTGGAGAGTTAGGCGCTTTAGAAGCGGCTACGTTTTCCATGATCGCTGCGTCGTACTGCAGAGGACCGTCGATGACTAGATCAGGACGTTTCTCTTTCGCAAGCTTGGTTGCTTCACGTACTTTATCTACGTCTGCACCTTTACCAGATTCACCAGTCGAGTATGAAATCATAGCTACGCGTGGGTCGATACCGAACGCTGCTGCAGAGTCAGCAGATTGGATAGCGATCTCAGCAAGTTGTTCAGCGGTTGGATCTGGGTTGATCGCACAGTCACCGTATACTAGTACTTGGTCTGGCAGCAGCATGAAGAATACCGAAGATACGATAGACGCATCAGGTGCTGTTTTGATGATTTGGAACGGAGGAACGATAGTGTTCGCAGTAGTGTGAACCGCACCAGAAACTAGGCCGTCAACTTCGTCGTTCTCTAGCATCATTGTGCCTAGGAATACTGAGTCTTGTAGCTTCTCACGAGCAACAACTTCAGTCATACCTTTGTGACCACGTAGCTCAACTAGGCGTGCAACGTAGTTTTCACGAACTTCATCAGAGTTGATGATAGTTACGCCAGCACCTAATTCTACCCCTTGTTGTGCTGCAACACGTTTGATCTCTTCAGGGTTACCTAGAAGTACACATTCCGCGATGCCGCGCTCAGCACAGATAGCTGCTGCTTTAACCGTGCGTGGCTCATCCCCTTCAGGAAGAACGATACGCTTAGCTGCTTTACGAGCAAATTCCGTTAGCTGGTAACGGAATGCTGGTGGGCTTAGGCGACGAGACTTCTTGGTACCCTCAGTCATAGACTCGATCCAGTTACCGTCGATATGACCAGCAACGTGCTCGTTGATGAACTCGATACGCTCTTTATCGTCTGCAGGCACTTCGATAGAGAAGCTCTGTAGGTTTAGAGACGTCTGCCAAGTGTTACCTTGTGCTTTGAAGATTGGCAGACCTGATTCGAATGCAGGCTTACATAGGCCAACAATCTCTTCTGGGATGTCGTAACCGCCAGTGAGAAGCACCGCGCCGATTTCAACGCCGTTCATTGCTGCTAGTGCCGCTGCAACGATAACGTCTGGACGGTCAGCTGAAGTAACAAGCAGAGAACCTGGTTTGAAATGCTCAATCATGTTTGGTAGAGAACGTGCACAGAATGTGATGCTCTTGATACGACGCGTCGCGATATCACCTTCGTTGATGATGTCCGCGTTTAGGTGCTTCGCCATGTCGATAGCGCGCGTCGCGATTAGGTCGATGCTCCAAGGCACACAACCAAGAACGCGGATTGGAGACGTGTTGAAGATCTCCATCACTTTCATTTCGTTCTGTTTCGCGCTATCTGCATCGTCAAAGATTTCAGATAGGTCAGGGCGAGTACGGCCAGCTTCGTCAACAGGTGCGTTCAGCTTGTTGATGATAACACCTGAGATATTCTTGTTTTTAGTGCCACCAAAGTTAGAACAAGCAACTTCGATGCGCTCTTTTAGCTGTGCTGGGTTATCAGTACCTGGAGTTGCTACAAGAACGATTTCTGCACCAAGCGTCGCCGCGATTTCCGCGTTTACTTGGTTAGCGAATGGATGTTTACGAGTAGGCACGAGACCTTCGATGAGTGTTACGTCCGCATCTTTATTGATTTGGTTATAACGCTCAACCACTGTTTCTAGTAGCTCATCCATTTTGTCGTTACCGATTAGGCTTTCAGCAACAGACATCATCATTGGCGTGCCAATTTTCACATCGCTGTTAGTACCAACGATAGTTGACGTTAGATCTGGTTGATCACCGCCAGAACGAGGCTGACAGATTGGCTTGTAGAAAGAAACTTTAACGCCCTTGCGCTCCATAGTGCGCAGAACACCCATACTTACACTAGTAAGACCAACACCAGCGCTAGTAGGGATAAGCATAATAGTACGAGACATTCGTAGAGTACCTTTAGCTATTGGGAGAAAAGCTTAACTGTACATTCCTTTGAGGAAGGGAGAGGAGTTAAGCCCCTTAGTAAGAAAACCGGCTGACAATTGTCAGCCGGTTAAGTCAATTAAAGACCTGCTAGTTTTGCAGTGTCTTCAGCGATGACTAGCTCTTCGTTAGTAGAGATAACCATTGCTGGGATACGGCTGTCTGCTGTCGTGATTGTACCTTCGCCGCCGAAACGAGCTTTAAGGTTAGCTTCACCGTCAACTTCGATGCCGAATACGCCTAGGCGGTTTAGAACCATTTCACGGATCGGGCCAGAGTTCTCACCGATACCACCAGTGAATACGATAGCGTCTAGACGGCCTTCTAGAGTTGCAGTGTAACCAGCAACGTACTTCGCTAGGCGGTGGCAGAATACGTCCATCGCGCGAGTCGCTTCTTCTTTGTCGCCGTAGTTGTCTTCGACGAAACGGCAGTCAGAAGTCACTTCAGTCAGACCTTGAAGGCCAGACTCTTTAGTTAGCATAGTGTTGATTTTCTCAACAGAGTAACCAAGTGCGTCGTGTAGGTGGAAGATGATCGCAGGGTCGATGTCACCACAGCGAGTACCCATTACAAGACCTTCAAGAGGCGTTAGACCCATAGAAGTGTCTGCAGATTTACCGTTCTTGATTGCACATACAGATGCACCGTTACCTAGGTGACAGTTAATGATGTTTAGTTCATCAGCTGGCTTACCTAGACGCTCAGCCGCTTCGCGAGCGATGAATAGGTGAGAAGTACCGTGCATGCCGTAACGACGGATACCGTGCTCTTTGTATAGGTTGTATGGAAGTGCGTATAGGTACGCTTCTTCTGGCATAGACTGGTGGAAAGCAGTATCGAATACAGCAGACATTGGTAGACCAGGGAACGCTTTTTGAGCAGCTTTGATACCGATGATAGCAGCTGGGTTGTGAAGAGGTGCTAGAGTGGCACAGTCTTCGATACCTTTCAGCACGTCTTCAGTGATTAGAGCAGACTGAGTGAATTTCTCGCCGCCGTGAACAACACGGTGACCAACAGCTTTTAGTTGCTCTGCAAGTTCTGGCTTAGAAGCAAGAATAGTTTCAACAATGAAAGATAGAGCTTCATCGTGCGCAGCGCCTTCGCCTAGTTGTGCTTCATGCTTACCATCAAGTTTCCACTTGATACGTGCTTCAGGAAGGTGCAGACATTCTGCAAGACCTGTTAGGTGCTCGTCGCCGTTTGCTGCATCAACAATAGCGAATTTAAGAGAAGAACTACCGCAGTTTAAAACTAAAACTAGCTTTGACATGAGTGACTACCTGTAATAATCAGTTAGGATAAAAATTAATCACAAGAATAGACGATGCTCTCAAAGCTGCGTACTAATCTTGGTCAAAAAAACATCTAATTCCGTATAAAAGAGAGCAG
>NZ_JATABG010000038.1:0-20295 GCF_036533755.1 Vibrio sp. M260118
ATTTTACGGTCATCACAAAGGACTTTTATTGATATATGTCACATTAAAAATACTGAGATGGAATATTAGGTGTGATTTGTATCACTATTTTGTGTTCGAGTTTGAACTTAAATGATGTTTCAACCTAGTTTTGTAACCAAATTACAACTTGTTGCATATTCGCAAGGTTATAAATACAGGGGCGGCTATTAAAAAAGAAAGTGGTTTAAATTTGATACAGAATCCTGATAATAGCCCATCCAAACTTTCCCCCTTTGATAGGCTGTACTTCCCATGTTTAATTGGTTTGAGCGATTGACCAAGGCATTTCCTGAGCACGAATCAGGAAAACCACCCAAAACACTCGTCGGCTTCTGCCGCTTTTATACCAAGGGCTTTGAGTTTCCTCTGATCGCAATGGCGGTTCTTAGTGCTTTGATCGCGATCTCTGAAGTGACCTTATTGCGCTACCTTGGTGAACTGGTTGATATTCTAGCGAATCAAGATAGAGCAACGTTTTGGCAAGATCAGGGTGACCGAATTCAAAACATGCTGATCTTGGTTGTACTGATCATGCCTACTTTGGGTTTTCTGCATTCGATGATCATGCACCAGACGTTACTGGGTAACTACCCAATGTCTATTCGCTGGCTCATTCACCGATACCTACTTAAACAAGCCGTTGGTTTCTTCCAGCGTGATTTTGCTGGGCGCGTTGCAACCAAAGTCATGCAGAGTGCATTGGCCGTGCGTGAAACCGTGATGAAATTGCTAGACGTATTGGTTTATATCTCAGTTTATTTTGTCTCGATGATTTGGATGATGGGGGAATCCGACATTATCTTGATGATACCAATCTTGATTTGGCTCGTTCTTTACATCTTTATCCAGCTGTATTTTATTCCGCGTATGAAGCAAGTCGCGACCGATCAGGCCGATGCTCGCTCGATAATGACCGGACGGATCGTTGATTCTTATACCAATATTTCAACTGTGAAGCTATTTGCACACTCTCAGCGTGAGTTAGATTATGCAGAGAGCAGTATGAAGGGCTTCCTGAAAACTGTGTATCGACAGATGAGAATGGTAACGTGCCTGCTATTGAGTGTGGATGCGATTAACTATCTGCTTCTACTTTCTATTGCGGCGACGTCAGTCATGCTTTGGTTAGATGCGAGCGTAACTATTGGTGCTATTGCTGTCGGTGTTAGCATTGCGCTGCGTGTTCAGGGTATGTCGAAATGGATCATGTGGGAAGTCAGTTCGCTGTTTGAGAACATCGGTACCGTAGTCGATGGTATGAATACCATCTCAAACGAGGTTGAAGTCAAAGATGCGCCAAACGCTAAACAGTTAGAAATCAAACAAGGTGCGATTGAATTTGATAACGTACAGTTTAACTACAGTGATGAAAAATCGGTATTCAATAACCTCAACTTGAATATCAAACCGGGTGAGAAAGTGGGTATTGTTGGTCGCTCTGGTGCAGGTAAATCAACGCTGCTCAACTTACTATTGCGTTTTTTCGATGTGAATAGTGGTACGATTCGAATTGATGGCCAAGATATCTCTAAAGTTGAACAGGAATCTTTGCGTCAGCACATAGGTATGATCACTCAAGACACTTCATTACTTCACCGTTCCATTAAAGAAAACATTTTGTATGGCGATCCTGATGCATCAATGGACGATTTGATTTCTGCGGCTAAGCAAGCCCATGCTCATGATTTCATTCAAGAACTGAAAGATGAGAACGGCAATAAAGCTTACAATGTGGAAGTTGGAGAACGTGGTGTAAAACTCTCTGGTGGTCAACGTCAGCGTGTGGCGATCGCGCGTGTACTTCTTAAGAATGCTCCTATCTTAATTATGGATGAAGCAACATCTGCACTGGATTCTGAAGTGGAATCGGCGATTCAAGAAAACCTTGAAGCATTAATGGAAGGTAAGACGGTGATCGCGATTGCCCACCGACTGTCAACGATTGCAGCGCTAGACCGTCTGATCGTTATGGACCAAGGTAAGGTTATCGAGCAAGGTTCACACAAAGAGCTTCTTGAGTTAAACGGGGTATATGCCCAGCTTTGGAAACACCAAACTGGCGGTTTTTTGGGATGATTTAAACGTTTCAGCAGAAATAACGAGTCAGCAAGAGGGCGGCTCGTTATTTCTGAGTTAGGTCATTGCGAGCGGTTAAAGTGGTATAGCACTTTGACCTCTAAGTTGCAGGACTGGGAGGCTTACCCTTTCTTATCGCAGTTTGTTAGCGGTAAGGGCAAATTAGTAAGTCATCTTTAGTCCATTCGGGTAATAATGGTCTGCTCGTCGTCGACAAACGCGACATAACCCCCGTGATAGATAAACACACGACCACGCCCTTCAACTAAGCAGGCGAGCTGTGGGTTCAAATCTTCTTCGTTAGCTAAACTCTGAAACGTGCCTGTATCAGTGATTACGCCATCGAGTTCAGGTAAATACCCGTAAGCGCGCTTAGCTTGATCAATTAGGCTCAGTTCGCTGGTGGTAGAAAAGTATGAGGGGATGACACCGGCTTCTTCGATAAAAAGCGGTTTCAGTTCTTCAAAGGCAGTAATAACTAGCCAGTCGATATCGTTAACACGATGGATAAACATAGAGTATCTCGGTAATTCTGATGCGCTGATTTTATCACTACTAAGGAAGTTCGTAGTAGTGGGGAGTGGTATAAGGAGAGCATTCTTTTCTGTTTCTTGGACATTAACTAGACCAAGCTTTAAGTGTGTTTTTGTCCAAATGCGCTTTGGTAGAGGCTTTAAACTCGGAATGGCCCGAAAAAGTGTTTCAGCTTACGTTAAACGTGGAGAATAGGAAGTTTACGTTAACAAGCGTAATATTAGCTGTAATTAACTAGTCTCATAGTTTTTCCATAAAAATCCTTAATTTCATATACTATTCATGTTCTTAAATCGCAGTATGATTATGAATTTACTATACCAAACTCTGAACCACATATCTGAGCTACTTGTTTAAGAGTACTTGTGAACTAATAATCATGAAGTTACTTCATTCTCTTTACTAATAGTTAAACAGTATAAAAGGTTTGAAAGATAGATAGGTCAATAAACAGGACTCTGACACGTTCACCTTGCTTGCTTGATTGCTTCTTTAAGCGATGCCTGAGCGACTTCCTGCATATGATGTAAGCTGGAAACCTGAGTTAGTGTATCTGTCATCGCAATATCGTGTAGGCGCTGACGGGATTGTTCTACTTCGGCTAACGCTTCATATAGATCCGTTACGTCATACTCAACCACTAGCAACAAAAACTCGCCAGTTAACGGGTGACGTGTTCGGCGAATATCGAGGGCGTGCTGACGATCACCTTGAGCGGTACTCATGACATAGTCCCAGCGACCTCCGCTGTTTTCTATTGCCGTCTGCAGACATTCATGTCCTTGTTCTGGATCGGCGAAACGCGCAACAAACGAGCAGAGTCCATCGGCAAGCGGTTCTCTGTTTAGATGTGCGTAAGTCTCGGTGGCGGCCGGATTTTCAATAACGACGTCGCCGGAATCAGTAAAGGTAGTCGCCGCGACACGGGTGTAACGCATCGCTTCAACTAAGAGAAGGTTCTCTGGTTGTTCACCCAGTTCCACTTTTTCATTGATGAAAGCGATAATGCCGCGATGCTTATTTGGACCCAACAATACCGCTCGGTGCATCATAAAGATGGTTTTAGGTTTACCGTTCGGGTAGGTCGTCCATGGGTCTATAGTGAGGCCATTTTTAGCGGCTAACTCAAAGGTTTGGGCTGTTCTGTCTTTGGCTCCCTGAGTATCGCCGGATAAGTCTTTGTCTATGAGTTGCTGAAGGTTATCCAACCCCCAAAATTCAACGGCGGCTTGATTGCCCCACCACCAGCCATGTTTATCCAGATCAAAAAACCAGACAACGTTAGGAATAAGCGAATATAGCGCTAACTCGTCATGGCTTTTTATATGTACCAAATGATCGTAGTTTCCTTTACTTTCCATACTGTGCGATTTTTTAACCACCATGTTTAGCATGTTATCACAATAATACGGCTGTTAAAGCTAGGTTAAACTCAAACGTCAGTGACCAAAAAAGAGCCTATCCAGTTGGATAGGCTCTTGCTCTTTCAGGGTGGGGGGAGTACTTAAGCTGTTGCTGGCTGTTTTTCTTCAGCGCGGCTTTTTAAGAATGCGTAACCGAAGCCTGTCACTGCCGTACCTGCTGCAATAGCCACTAAGTACATGAATACTGGTGTAATTGCATTTGGAATAAGCAGTACAAATAGACCACCGTGTGGTGCCATTAGTTGAGCACCAAACAGCATAGATAGAGCACCAGTTAGTGCGCCACCGACCATACAAGCTGGGATAACACGCATTGGGTCTTTGGCTGCAAATGGGATTGCCCCTTCAGAGATGAAGCAGAGACCCAGTACAAATGATGCTTTACCTGCTTCACGTTCGCTTTGCTCAAATTTATTTTTAGCGATGAACGTCGCAAGGCCCATACCTAAGGCAGGCACCATGCCAGCAGCCATAATTGCTGCCATTGGAGCATAAGTTTGTGAAGCTAACAGACCAACACCAAATGCGTAAGCGGCTTTGTTTACTGGGCCACCAAGGTCGAAACACATCATTGCGCCAAGGATAATACCTAGAACAACGGCACTGTCAGACCCCATGTTATTTAGGAAATCAGTCAAGGCAGTCATGATGCCTGCAACAGGGCCACCCACGATGTAGATCATAGTTAAACCTGTGATCAGCGTGCCGACAAAAGGAATGATCAGAATAGGTTTGAGCGCTTCCATTGATTGAGGAAGCGAGATTTTTTCAGCGAGCAATTTTGCAGAGTAACCAGCAATGAAGCCTGCTGCGATACCGCCAAGGAAACCCGCGCCAGTTGAGCTAGCAAGCATACCACCGACGAGACCAGGAGCTAGACCAGGGCGGTCTGCAATCGAAAATGCGATAAAGCCCGCGAGAACTGGGATCATCAACGCAAACGCCGAACCACCGCCAATGTTCATCAGAGCGGCCGCCAGGGTACCTTCTTCTTTAAACGCTTCGATACCAAATACGAAAGACAGGGCGATGATCAAACCACCGGCAACCACCACTGGTAACATATGCGACACACCTGTCATTAGGTGTTTGTACACGCCTTTCTTCTCTTCTGTATCAGCCGGGCTTGCAGAGCCAGAGTGCTGATACGTTGTCGCTTGCTCGAATGCTTTGTCCATCTCTTCCGATGTTTTCTTAAGCGCAGGCCCCGTTTTAGTGCGGTACATTTTTTTACCGTTGAAGCGATCAAGTGGAACTTCAATGTCAGCCGCGATGATCACGAGATCTGCTTGTTCTAAGTTCAACAGCATGCTTGGTTGCATGCTCTAAAAAAGCAGTAGGGTCTTTCATCACCTCTTTGATGTCATCTTGGTAGACTTTTTTACCAATAAATCGAGAGGTATCAACGGGCGTACTGGCAGCGATGATGATCACTTCAGCTTGGTCAATATCTTGGACCGATAGAGGAGTGGATTCGATAACACTAGATTGGCATTCAATTTTAGCATTCCATCCTAGTGTTGCTGCTGCTTGTTCTAATAAGCCAGCTGCAAGGATGCTATTTGCAACGCCGCTTGGACATGCTGTGATAATGGCTATATTCATAGTTATGACCTTCTGTTCCTTAGTTTGTGCCTGTTTCAGGCATATCTAGGTTCGTAATTGGAGTTAGCTCGCTCACTTGAGTTTGGAGCTGAATAGAGTCCAGTTCTTGTTGACTGGTTATACCCACGCCGACTTGTGTGACTGCGAGTGCAGACAGCGCAGTGGCGAAGCGTAATATTTCTGGTTTTATCATTTGCTGCATGTGACCCCAACAGAGGCTAGCGACAAGTGTGTCTCCTGCACCAACCGTACTGACCACTTCCATGCGCGGAGGCTGTGAGCGAAGCCATGTATTGTTGCTGAGCCACATCACGCCATCTGAGCCCATAGATACAACTATGTTGTCGATGCCTTTATCACTCAATGCAGCTGCGGCGCGTTGGCATTTTTCTGGTGTGTCTAAATGCTCACCCACAAAGTCACTTAGCTCTTCATCGTTTGGTTTGATTAACCACGGTTGAGATTCTATGCCTGCTCTAAGCGCAGCTTTGCTGCTATCGAACAGAACTCTTTTCCCTTGTTGATGAAGCTTTGCGATCCAAGCTGCGCATTGCTCTGGCGTAATGCCTCTAGGTAGGCTCCCCGCAAGCACAAAGTAGTCATGAGTTTCCGCTAGCTCGAACAGGGTTGATTCAAACAGCGCGATATCTTCAGCGGTCACTTCAACGCCTGGAAAGTTGATATCACTGACTGAACCGCTTTCTTCGACAAGCTTAACGTTGATGCGCGTTGCACCATCAACCTCAATAAAACGATTAGTGACTTGTAATTCGTCAAACAGCTGGTGGAATAGCTCTGGGTTGTCTTTGCCTAAAAAACCCGTCACGGTAACGTCTGCTCCTAGATCACTTAGAACTTTCGCAACGTTGACGCCTTTACCTGCTGCATGAAGGTTGCTTTTCTCAACTAAGCTAACCGAGCCGGCATTTAACCGCGACAAGCTACCGGTTAAGTCTAGGGCAGGGTTTAGGGTTATGGTGACGACCTTGTTTGTTTTCATCATGACCATGGGGTTAGCCCTCGCCCAGACCAGATTCAATCGCTTGACCAATGGATTGTAGCGCTTGAGATGCGTCTGTACCCTCGGCAGTGAACTGCAAGCTATGACCATGTTTAACGCCAAGCGCGATAACCTTCATCAGGCTTTTCGCATTTGCCGCTTTTCCGTCACCATCTAGGTTGATAACACGAATGTTTGATTCAAATTTTTTCGCTTCGGCGACCAGCATGGCACCAGGGCGGGCATGCAGACCATGGGCGTTCTTAATCTTAAATACTGCAACCTTGTCCTCGCTTGTCGGTTGAGTAGCAGAAACTTCTTCACCTTTAAGCATGCCAATCAGTTGTTCTAAGGTGCCCTCAAGCAGCTTATCTTGCTCACCTTTGAATACGATTTGAGACAGTGAGTTAAGAACAGCTTGGTGAGCATTGTTGCACGCAGCAAACGCGATCAATCCACGAACTTTTTCTCCTTGGTATTCGCAATCATTGGCTGTTGAAACAAAGGATAATCCAGTGTGAGTAACATGTTTGTTACTGCCAACCAACCATAGACCTTTCCCTAAGTGGGTAGGCGCTTTGGTGACAAGGTCTGCGACAAACTCGCTGTTAGCACAACCTTTGTTTTTCAGTAAGCCGCCAGCTACGGCACTTAGTTGAATCATGTCGGTTGCTGGAAACTGAAGCTGAACCAAAGATGAATCCAAATCAGCTTGTAGCTGCACATCACCATTAAGCAGTGCAATGATATTGTGTGCTGAACTTGCCATGCGCAGGCGCTCTTCAACACCGTCTGCACTTAACACCTTAGTCAGCTGTTTAAGAATGCCTAAATGCTCGTCAGATTTGGCTGCAATACCAATTGCAACATACGCGATGTTGCCATCGCCCCAGTCGACGCCTTGAGGGAAGTGGTGAACAGCCACACCTGTGGTTTTCACCATACCGCGAGTGTCTGTAGTACCATGTGGAATTGCGATGCCGTTGCCTAAAAAGGTCGAGTTCTGGTTTTCGCGGTTTAGCATTCCTTCAACATAACCTTGCTCAACAAGATCTTTTTCAGTCAGAGACTGAGCAATGCTTTTGATTGCTTCAGACTTGTTTGACGCTGATTGTGCAAGCGTAATGTCATTCTGATTTAGCTTAAGCATGGGCTCTCCAATATCAGTTATTGGTTAGACAAAGAGACTCTTTAGTCGCCTTGCTAATCAGTTTGCTGAAGGCTGAAACGATTCAGCAAATGATTAAATAAAAATGTTAAAATAAAAATCGTTTGTTTTGTTAAAGCACTCAGGAAAACTAAAGGTGAACAAGCCGACCGTTTTGGTGAGCAATCTCTATTTTTAAGTTTTGCTGAATCCTTTCAGCTTTTATACTGAATCGTTTCAGCATATAATGCAATGTATCCAAGGATCAGAAATTAATAACTATGATCCTGCGCACAGAACAAGGCTTAATGAATGACGTTAGATGAGATAGCGAAACTTGCCGGAGTATCCAAAACGACTGCAAGTTATGTGATAAATGGGAAAGCACAAAAGTACCGCATAAGTGAAAAGACGCAGCGTAAAGTTATGGCGGTCGTCGAGGAGTATAACTATAAGCCCGATGCCGCAGCTTCTGCACTTCGTGCGGGTAACTCTCGCTCATTTGGCTTGATTATCCCTGACCTTGAAAACACCAGTTACGCGCGCCTTGCTAAGTTGATTGAGCAAAACTCTCGCGGGGCTGGTTATCAAATTTTGATTGGCTGCTCTGATGATGATCCTGAGATCGAGCGTAACGTTGCCGAGGCACTGATTAGTCGCCGCATTGACGCGCTATTTGTCGCCAGCAGTATGCCAGATGCGAATGATTACTACCTAAACATCCAACAATCGGGAACGCCAATCATCGCACTTGATCGTCCTTTGGATGATGAACATTTCGCTTGTGTTATTAGCGAAGACTTTGATAGTGCTTTGGAGCTGACCGCGTCGGTTCTTGAGTCTAATGTTAGCTCAATAGGTTTGATAGGCGCATTGCCAAACTTGCCGATTTCTAGAGATAGGGAGCAAGGCTTTATCTCGACATGCACTAAACACAATGTCTCGAATCAAATTGGGTATGGTGAACACTTTTCAAGAGAAGAAGGTAAGCGCCTTTTTTTATCTTGGGTAGAGCAAAACATATTGCCTGATGCGGTCATCACGACATCTTACACCTTGCTAGAAGGTGTGTTGGACGCAATGCTAGAAAAGCCAGCCTTGATGGATAAAGTAAAGCTTGCGACATTTGGAGATAACCGACTTCTGAACTTTCTGCCGTTTAAGGTCAACTCACTTCCTCAGCAATTCTCCTTGATTGCCGATAGTGCCATGGCACTTGCATTGAATGCCACCGCGAAACGATATAGCCCAGGAATAGAGTTGATCCCCAGAAAGATAGTTATTCGGATGTAAAGCCTGACTTGATTAATTGAGTCACGGCGTTATTGCCATTGATTTACCGAGAGGTAACAGGCGTTACCTCTCAGAGCGGTTATAGATTCGAATTTCTTCTAGAACCTCGATGTGATTGAAACTCATCCATATCAATAAACTCATTTTGGTCGATGTCAATGTTATCAAACATGCTTTCGCTAGAAGATGAGTTCCTTAATAGACGGCCTTCAGATTTACGCAGTTCTTGCCTTGCTTTCTGAAAGTCAGCAAATTCCTCTTTAGATATTAAGCCATCTTGGTTTACATCAATATCCGTAAAAACAGGAGCTTGCGACATTCTCTCTGTTTGTCCATTTCCTTTTCCAGCAGCATTTACTGAAACAGAAACGGTTAAGAAGCTAAGCAATATAGGAAAGATGTATTTATTCATAATTACCTCCATTACTAATTGTCAAACTCATTATACTCTCCAATAACCATGGTTAGTGTAAGGTTATGTAAAGAGTTAATCTGAAAGCGATAAAGTCTTATTAGTGAAACTAGAGAATGATACTCGAGTAATTTTGTTAGTTAGGATTGATAGCATAGGTTTAGGCCAGGTAAGGTTAAGTTAAGTGGTTGAGTTGCCTAACAATCAGAGAGTTTTGTTCGAGGTATCACTTGCGCTTAAGGGTTTTCAACAGTTTGAGGGTGAGTTCAAGGGAACTGTCGAACATCAATGAGTTTTATGGTGCAAAATTAACTTGCCGAGTAGTTGTCCAGTATAGGAGTGATATGGGCTGGGGTCTTTTCATCAGCACAGTTTGTACCTGCGCGATCATATTTGTTGTTTTACAGCCAATTTATCACCACAAGAATGCGACTCTAGTCGTGCTGAGTTTATTGCTAATCTACTTAGCATTCAGTGGTTATAACTTTTTTTATGGCGACATTCGAGGTGACATGATGTCATTTGCAGTGTTTGGAGATATGTTGTCAGAACACGCACAGCGAGGCGGTTTGATAACCATCACCCACGATATAGCGCTCGCTCAACGCTTAGGTGGCGACATCATAGTAATGAAGCAAGGAAAAGTGGTGGAAACGGGGTGCGTCGAGGATGTCTTGGCTAACCCACAATCTGATTATACTACGGCGCTCATTGAGTCGAATCCTCAATATTGGCCTAAGCGAACACCTGCTCAATCTTACAACGCCCTAATTAGTGTCAAAGATATCTCGTTGGTTCGAAATCACGCAACACTTTTTGAGGGTGTCTCTTTTTCGCTTAAAGAGGGAGAGGTTCTGGGCGTATACGGACAGAGTGGTTGTGGAAAAACCAGTTTGGCAGATGCGTTACTAGGATTGTTAACGCCTTCGAAGGGGAAGATTCGCTATCATCAAGCCGTTGGAGTGGGGCAGAAACTCAAGCTTTATCAAGATCCCCCGAGTGCGTTTTCGGCTCATGTGACTCTTTTGCAACTGCTCGATGATTTGCAGTCAATTCATCCTTTTGACAGCGCTGAGGTTCTTCCGTTGATGAAGCAATTAAAATTGGACACGAGTCTACTAGATCGTACGCCCAGGCAGATATCTGGAGGGGAGTTACAACGCTTCGCTATATTGCGTGCTCTTCTCATGAAGCCAAAGCTATTGATTGCAGATGAACCGACGTCGAGGCTTGACCCTATTGCTGCAGCTGAGACCCTACAGCTATTGACTTCGTTAGCGACTGAGCGTCAATGTAGTCTGATGATTATTGGACATGATCAAGTGGCACTAGAGAAACTCTGCGATAAGGTAATTGATCTACACCAATATGCTCCTACTTCAGAATCATGCCAGTCTGTTAACTGTTTAGTGGATGCGCAACAAATATAAAGATTTTGTACAATTAATCTATTGACCCGTCTATAAGGCTAGGGTTCAAGATGCACATTCGGTCAAACAGTGGAGCACGTATGCTAACCGTCACTCAAATCGCGAAACAGTTCGGCATATCTCGAACGACTATTTTGTATTACGAGAAAGAACAACTTTTGATGCCAGCTTATCGTTCAGACAATGGATATCGTTGGTATGGAGAGAGTGAGGTCGAGCGTTTAGCAGCCATTAGCTCTTATCGCTCGTATGGGTTGTCAGTGTCTAGTATTCGTTCTCTGCTTGACCGAAGTGGAGAGTCTCAAGGCCAAATTTTGAAAGATCATTTCAATGAGTTGGAAAGAGAAATCCAAACCTTACGATCGCAGCAGAAAGCCGTTGTCGTGTTGCTTCAAGAACCAAGCTTATTAGAGGAAAACATTGTGAATAAAGAACGTTGGGTAGAAATCATGGTTGCCGCTGGGTTTAATGAGTCTGATATGATCAAGTGGCACCAAAAATTTGAAGAGTTAGAGCCCAAAGAGCATCAGAAATTCCTAGAGTCTTTGGGGATATCGAGTGATGAAATTAGCAAAATTAGAGCGTTATAGCCGCCGAATAATAGGATAGCCTCAGTGTAGAGGCTATCCATATTAGCATCGTGTGTTTTTAATGCTATTCAGCTCTGAGCTGAGCAATCACATAATCTAGGGCACCGACAATAGCAGCGACCTGAGCGTCATTACACTCATCGTCGGTGACTTTCGGGCTATCTGGGTAGACTTCAGTGGTTGTGCCGTAGGTGCAGTTTGTGACACCGCCACAAAGGCCAAGTTTAACCATTGGATAGTTTATCACTCCGTGATGAACCACTGGTGAGCCAATGATTTCGCCTCTCTCGTCAGCAGGAGCAATATGAGTGACTTTACTCACTGATTCAATCACCGCTGCTTGGAACTGTGGTTGCGGGTTTTCGCTATCGCCTACTGTATAGAATCCATCAGGAATCATACCTTCGATGTATTCAATGCCATCACGCGCAGCAAGGGCTGGGCGAAACTCGCTCTCATCGGTGTCTGTGGTTTCGTGCAGATCGATATGGACCAGTACGTTACCAATAGATTCAACTAGTTTGATAAGGTTAGCTGACTCTTCAGCAGGTGAGTCTTGGTAGAATGAACGGTTTGGGTCAAGCGCGAGTGGATTCCAGCGGTTGATGGTTTCATACCCCCAAGGGCTGACGCATGGTGCGATAACTAGGTTGAAGTGAACGCTGTATTTTGCCATTTGGTTGGCCGAAAATTTAAGTGCGCCATGAACGCCACTGGTTTCGTAACCGTGTACACCGCCTGTAATGAGAACGACAGGTTTAGACTTGTCCCAGTTATTCGATTTAATACAAAACAGTGGGAAGCGCTCTGGGTTGTATGAAAGCTCACCATACTGCTCTACGCTAAATTGTTCAGCGAGTGCTTTGATTTTCGGTACGACTTCTTGCTGGTATTCGCGTTTTATCGTGGTTTGCTCACGCCAAGCGACTCGCTCGGCTTCACCCCATTTTTCTCCAGGGGTACCAATAGGATAAGTGTAAGAACTGCGCATGACTTTGCCTTTATTGTACGTTTTAATTTCGCCAAACAGGATAGTTTGCCCACTTCGAGCAGGCAAATATTATCGGGCACAATTAGCAATATTGACCGGATTTTTACCTTGTTATCCCCTTCATTCTTGAAGCTGCAGCTTTGTTAACTGCGCCAATTCCCTCTAATCACATAGAACACCTATGCTCATAGGGTTGAACTATCTTGTTGCCGTGCTGCAACTCCAATTATTCTGGGTATAGCTGTGCTTGATTAGTCTTCGTCGTTTGATTCGGCAATTTGCTTGATGGCAGACACGAGCAAGTCAGTGGTTTGTGCGCCAGAAATGAGATGCTTGCGGTTTATGATGATGGCGGGCACCGCATTGATTCCAGCTTCCAACCACTGTTGCTCGGTGTTAGCAACGGTTTCCGCCCAGCTATCATCTTCTAATACAGCTCGAGCCGTTTCAGCATCTAGACCTAACGCGGTAGCACACTCAACTAACACTTCTGTGTTGCTGACATCTTTGCCATCGGTAAAGTAGGCATGGAATAGGGCGAGTTCTAAATCGAGCTGTTTGTCTTGGCTTTGCGCCCACATGAGTAACTGGTGCGCTTTACGTGTGTTGTAGATGTGGGTATCGTCATTGAAGTTGAACTCGAAACCGACCTCTTTACCTAGCTGTGTAAGGGTTTCGCGCGCGGAAATACTGGCTTCGGTTGTGGTGCCGTACTTTTCTGCTAAGTGCTCACGCAAGTTTTGTCCTTCAGGCGCCATGGCGGGATTAAGCTCAAAAGGATGCCAATGAACCTCTGCGTCAATATCATCCGCTAGCGTCTTTAAGGCTTGTTCTAGGCGCTTATAGCCGATAATGCACCAAGGGCAAACCACATCAGAGACAATATCAATCTGAATCTTTTTCATACGTAAATCCTTCTACCACACGAGTAAAGTATAGTGTTGTTGTAAGCCTTTACTATATTTAATAATCTACTCGCTTAATCATCTACGCCTAATTACTACTACGTAAAAAAACGTCTTAGGGGTGAATATTTTAGATTAAAAGCTCTGGTAGGATAACGCACTATGACCACTATAGATACTCGAGTGACTTGGATTTGAAGCGCGTTTGCATTGATTATTAGCGCAATGTCACCTGAATTTAGTGTAGTGATTTGAATTATGTAAAGGAGTTCGTTATGAGCACTTCTCAAGCGACTGATGTCATTTTGCATGCATTTGATTGGCCCTACGAAATGATTGAACGTAGAGCGGATCAAATCTATAAAGCAGGATACAAAAATGTCCTCGTTTCACCACCAATGAAATCTTTTAAAAGTGAATCGGGTACACAATGGTGGCAGCGTTACCAGCCACAGGATTACCGCGTAATCGATAACCAATTAGGTAACACGGAAAGTTTTACCTCGATGCTAGAGGCATTGGCTGCTTATGGCATCGGTGTGTACGCTGATGTGGTGTTCAATCACATGGCCAATGAGTCTTCGCAAAGAACGGATCTTCAGTATCCAAGCGCAGTCGATATGCAAACCTACGCACATTCTACTCAACATTTTGAGAAGCAGCGTCTGTTTGGTGATTTGTCTCAGCCTCTGTTTGACCACAATGATTTTGAAGAAGCCTTCGGTATCGAAGATTGGGAAGATCGCTGGCAAGTACAAAATGGTCGCATTACTGGCGGGCCTACGGACCCGGGCTTACCAACATTGCGAGTTTGTCCGCATGTGGTTGAGCAGCAGCAAAGCTATCTGAAAGCGCTAAAAGCGATTGGCGTTAAAGGGTTCCGTATTGATGCTGCTAAGCATATGACCTTGGAACACCTCAAGCAGGTTTGGACTGACGAGATTTGCCACGACATCCATATTTTTGGTGAGATCATTACCAAAGGTGGCGCGACAGAAACGGAATATGAGTTGTTCTTACAGCCATATCTAGCAGAAACCCGCTTGGGCGCATATGACTTCCCGCTTTTCCAAACCTTGTATGATTCACTGCAAGCTGGTGGCAGTTTAAAGAGCTTAGTCGACCCATACTGCTTTGGTCTTGCTCTATCAGAGACGCGTGCGATTACCTTTGCCATTACTCATGACATCCCAAATAACGATGTATTTGCTAACTTGGTGATGACTGAGGAGCAAGAGTGGCTAGGTTACTGTTACCTACTTGGTCGCGATGGTGGTGTACCACTGATTTACACTGACCTAGATACTAGTGGTATTGTCAGTCAAGCTAAGCAGCCTCGTTGGCAAGATGCGTGGAAAGACGAAAAGATGATTGCTGCGATTGATTTCCATAACCGTATGCACGGTAGCCAGATGAAAATTGTTGAAGCCTCTGATGACCTGTTGGTATTTAGCCGTGGTAATGAAGGGTTAGTGATTATCAACAAATCGAGCCGCTCGCAAACCGTTGAGTTCAGGGCGAAATCCGAATGGGTAGATTTGCTGACTCAATCTACCTTTACCCCTAGCCAAGGACAATGCACGACTTTGATTGAGCCGAACACGGCCATGATGCTGGTGGCGAAGTAATCACGGACTATATTGAAAATAAAAGCGCACTGCTAAACAGTGCGCGTTGTTCTTCTCTGTATTGCTAAACCGTAAACTTGTTCAAGATCGAGTCTTGCTCACGAATGTTTTCTGTTTGCGCTTGCATAGCAATATTGGCATTCTCCGCAGCATCGGCGACTTGTGTCGATAGATCTTTAATCTTCACCGTATTGGAGTTGATCTCTTCCGCAACTAAGCTTTGCTCTTCTGCCGCAGAGGCAATTTGGATGTTCATGTCACTGATGCGTTGAATCGCATCACGGATGCTTTCTAGCGCCACATTGGCTTCTTGAGCACGTTCTACGGCATTGGAAGCGGTCGTTTTACTCATATTCATCGCATTTGCAACTGAGCTTGCCCCAGCTTGAAGTTGCTCAATCATGCTGCGTATCTCTGTGGTTGATTCCTGAGTGCGCTGCGCAAGGGTTCTTACTTCGTCAGCAACTACCGCAAAACCTCGACCCGATTCCCCGGCACGGGCGGCCTCAATGGCGGCGTTCAATGCAAGTAGGTTGGTTTGATCTGCAATGTCGTTGATGACTTTTAGAATTGTTTCAATGTTGTCAGTCGCAGATTCAAGGACTTTGACCTCTTCGACTGCTTCATCAATTTTCTGAGAAAGGTTGTCAATTGCAGCTGTAGTTTCGCTGACCACGGCAGTACCCGTAGACGTTGCTTCATCCGCCTCACGAGCCGCAGCGGCAGCACCTTGAGCATTGTTGGCGACGTCCCCAGACGTGGTTGCCATCTCATGCATTGCGGTGGCAAGTTGCTCCAACTCATGCAACTGGTCTTGCATTGCAGAAGCAGACTCTTGGAGCCCCATAGAGGTCATTTCCGAGCCACGAAGGATCTCTTCACCGATGGCTTTCGATTGTGAGATGAGCTGTTGCAACTTACTGGTGAACTCATTAAAGCCAGATGCCAACACAGAGAACTCTTGGTCAGTATTGGTATCAAGGCGTTTGGTTAAGTCCCCTTGACCTGTTGCAACCTCATCTATCGCTTGGTTCAAGGTCTCTAACGGACGCATCAAGGTCTTAATCAATAACAATAGAATGACGACACTTAACACTAGGGCTATAACCGTGTAAACCATGGAGCTGTTGCGAAGTTCCGCGAGTGATTGATATGCGACCTCTTCATCAAGTACCACGCCGATGTGCCAGTCTTCGCCCGGGACTTTAGAAAAATCGAGCGTATAGGCTTTGCCGTCAATCATTGCTTGCTGAGGATCTTCTTGGATAGGCGCCTTGCCAAGGAACTCTGACATCGGTTTGCCATTAAACTCTTTATTCGGGTGGGCAATAGTGGTCCCGTCACCTGAAACGATAAATACATATCCGGCATCGAACAGTTCTACGTTGTTAACCACTTCGGCTAAAGTCGCTAGGCTTACATCATAAAAAATCGCACCAACAAACTGTCCTTGGTGACGAACAGGTGTGGCGATAGAGACTAATATCTCGCCCGTAGCAGAGTCAGCGTAAGGGGCGGTAATGATCAGTTTCCCGGCATTTTTAGCATCGATATACCACGGTCGAGCGCGAGGATCCCAAGTCGGCCCCGGATTCCATGATGGGTCGTTGTTGATGTTTGAACCATCTTTTTCAAACCCTAAACCGGCTAAAAGAAAGGTATCTTTGATCAGTGGGCGAGTGATGACTTCTTCGATTTCTTTGGGGTTGAAGTCAACCTCTATCATGCTGGTCGCGTACTCGGCGATAGCTTTTCGACTGTTGATTTCTGCCGCTGTCGTGTTGCGCACTCCGTCGACAATTTCAGTCACGCTTGAGGTAACTTGCGTCATCACCTCACTTTTGACAGTACGGTATTGTTGCACTGTGAGAAGCGTTACAGTGGCGAGAAGTAGCAGAGAAGAAGCGGCCACAATCTTATGGCTGAATTTCATTTCAGTGTCTCCATCTATAGATGTGCTAGGTAACTTGGTTACTAATAGATCTATAGTTAGGAATTAGACATTTAGCCAATAAAACTACAACTTTTCGACTATTTAACGGCCCAAGAGTGTTCGTTCAAGATTGGTAAATAGTGCTTCATCGCCACCGAATAGCGCCTCAACAACAACCGCGCGCTTTTTACCAGATTGCATTTGCTTGTTTGCTTCACGGACTCGCAGCACTAACTTTAGTTCATTGGACAAGTTAGAGGCTTTATCTGCTTGCCATTGGTTGACCTGCTTGGTGAACTGAGATTCGGTTAATTCAGGTTTGAGGCTCGCGAGTTCTTGCTCTACAACATTAAGCAGAAGGACTTGTGCATCACAGCGCTCAGCGATAGTTTCTAAACGGTTCACAACAGCGGTGAGCAGTTCATTAGCATGGACAAAGCCCGCTTGTTTTGGAAAGCGAGTACGAACGCGAGACGAAACGGTGACACTTTGAGTTAGCGTATTCGGTGTGTAAGTGAGCGATACAAGCGTATCGAATGGCAGCCAAAACCATTGACCCGCTTCAAGCGCATATTCTAACTTTCCAAGCTTAACCAACACCAAACCTTGCGTAACCTTAATAAGTTGATGTCTTAGAGATTTCTTACGTGGTGTACACACGAGAAACTGGTCAAGTTGTGAGAGAAAATCAATAGTGTGATGCATGGGGCCAACCTCAAATTATGGGGCGCTAAGATTAACGTTTATTAGCTAAAAAGCCAACTTTGTGCAAAATAGGGCGCAGTTTCCAATAATTAGTGTGGTCTGACCTTCGCTAATCTGAGAGAACTATAGCTGCTAAGTGTGCCATCTATGCGTAGAATGGTCCCGATTTTTACCTGATGTATAAAATAATGACGACAAATAACGACCCATTTATTGAGATTCGTCCCTATAATGATGACGAAATTCCAGCGGCAATTGACCGTTTGGTGCAAGATGAAGAGTTTATCAGTGCCATTTTACAGCACCGCTTTTCCAACCACGCGGGCTGGTTTAAAGCCCTTATGTCTCCAGTGGTCAAGATCTACTTGAAAATGAAGTGGTCAAAGCTGGATTCAGTAGACACTATTCAACGCGAGATAAAGAAGTACTTAGATAATACGCTGAAAACGACCACTAAAGGCGTGACTTACAGCGGCTTAGACAAACTTGATCCTAGCCAAGCTTATCTGTTTGTCTCAAACCACCGTGACATTGCGATGGACCCTGCACTCGTCAACTACGGTTTGTTTGAAGGTGGGCACAAAACCGTACGCATTGCGATTGGTGACAACCTGTTGAAAAAGCCTTGTGCAACAGAGTTAATGAAGCTCAACAAGAGTTTTATTGTTAAGCGTTCGGCCAAAGGTCCACGCGAAATGATGAAAGCGCTGGGTACGCTGTCTGGCTACATTAAACACTCCCTTGATACTGGACATTCCATTTGGATCGCGCAGAAAGAGGGCCGAGCAAAAGATGGGAACGACTTTACCGACCCTGCAATCTTGAAAATGTTCCATGTTGAAGGTCGAAAGCAAAAACAGTCTTTCCCTGATTACATTAAGTCACTCAAGATTGTGCCTGTTTCTATCTCTTACGAGAACGATCCTTGTGATATTGCTAAGGCGAAAGAGCTTTATGCGAAAGAGTCTGAAGGTGGTTATGAGAAAGGTGAGTTTGAAGACATCGAAAGTATCATCCAGGGTATTATCGGCGAAAAAGGTCAAGTACATGTCGCGTTTGGTGATGTGATTGAGCAAGACTTTGAGACACCAGAAGCGTTAGCAGAAGAGATTGACCGTCAGGTGCATGCTAACTACAAGTTGTTCCCGATAAATGAATTAGCAGCGGGCAATGAAGGTGTGAGCGACGAAGTGAAAGCGACCTTAGCCAATAAGCTGAATCTATTGCCTCAAGCTGCACAACCCTATTTAGTCGCAAGCTATGCGAACCCAGTAAAGAATCGTCCATAGCGATTTTTTGAAAAAAAATAGCCTCGCAAATCGCGAGGCTATTTTGTCGATTTAACACTGAAATTAGTCGTAAATCGTCGGGATAGGTTGGCGTTTGTGCTGAGTCACCGTGTAGATGTGAATCAAGCGTTCAGTCACTTCCGCTGAAACAGATTTGCCTTCTAGGAAGTCGTCAATCTGATCGTAAGTCAGGTTTAGCGCATCTTCATCGGCTTTTTGCGGAGCTAACTCTTCTAAATCTGCAGTTGGTGTTTTCTTAACAAGGAGCTCTGGTGCACCAAGTGTCGCCGCTAGCTCTCGCACTTGACGTTTGCTTAGGCCAAACAGTGGGGCCATATCACATGCTCCGTCACCAAATTTGGTGTAGAAACCGGTAATGTTCTCAGCAGAATGGTCAGTGCCGATAACTAAACCGCCTACGTAACCAGCAATTTCGTATTGAGCCACCATCCTAGCGCGTGCTTTTACGTTTCCTTTAACAAAGTCTACTTTCGCGCTGTCTTGTGGAAGTAAATCTGTTCCCTCTAGAGCAAGGTTACTTGCCGCATGTAGTCCATCAACACCCGCTTTGATGTTGACAGAAACAGAGTGCGAAGGCTGAATAAAACTAAGAGCTAGTTGCGCTTCATCTTCGTCTTTCTGATCTCCATAGGGCAGGCGAACGGCAATAAATTGGTAGCCGCCGTCAGTTTCTTCATTGAGTTGATTGACCGCAAGTTGAGCCAAGCGACCACAAGTTGTTGAATCAACACCACCACTGATACCAAGTACTAATGATTTGCATCCTGCCTCTGTGAGTTTTCGCTTAATAAAATCGATGCGACGTGTAATCTCAAATTGAGGGTCGATCGATGGCAGAACGCGCATTTCATCGCGAATCAACTGTTCCATTATGTTTCCTTCCTGCAAGCAATGTGTTTAAAATTGAGCGCTAATATTGGTAGCTTTAACAAGTTTACCTGAGCTAAATTTACCGTAGCCAAAGTGAACGTGCTAAAGTCACCTGCCTATATCATACCGCAATCAAGGAATTAGAAAACTGTGATCACAGTTTTCAGTAACAAGTGAATGAGTAAAATGAGCAAAATCGCTATATTTGGCAGTGCATTCAATCCGCCGAGTTTAGGTCACAAGAGTGTGGTTGAGTCATTAGCTCACTTTGACCGAGTGTTTCTGTTGCCGAGTATTGCCCATGCCTGGGGGAAACAGATGCTCGACTATGCCGCTAGATGTGAACTGGTAGATGCCTTTATCGAAGACCTTAATATGGGTAATGTCGAACGCTCGAAAATCGAAGGGTCACTTCATACAC
>NZ_JATABG010000039.1:0-14936 GCF_036533755.1 Vibrio sp. M260118
ACCAATAGATTAGCAACCGCATCAGCTTGTGACGCTGTTGATGTCTCAGTCACTTCAGCAATAGAAGCGGGTTCCGTTTCGACTGCGACAACATTCTCAGGTTCGGATTGTGTGCTCTGTGGTTGGGCGATGATTTCAGTCTGTGCCGATTCATCGATGCTAGGCTCTTGCACGACAACAGATGCAACTGGCTCTTCAACCTTAGATACATCAGTTGAGATATTATCTTTACTAGAGATAGACGCTGCTTCAGGCTCTGCAAGCGTTGTGAAATCGAGCTCAGGCTCAGCCTGATACTGTTCTAACTGTTGCTCTTGCTCGGTTTCCGTCGTCAGCGCATCGATACTCTTTTCTTGGTTTTGCCACCACCAAACTGATGAAATACCGAGTACGACAATAACAATACCCAACGTCAAAGTCATAATACGGCTATCGTGAGCTTCGCGCTTCGTTTGATGCGAGAAGCTTTTCATCTCTTGTTCTTCTTGCTGCGTTTCTTCACTACCCTCGAGGGCGCACAGTACAGTAGTTTCATCAAGACCAACCGCACGAGCGTATGAGCGTAAGTAACCACGCGTAAATGTAGCAACTTGATCCGAAGAGAAATTATTACTTTCAATGTTCTCGATAATAGAGAGGCGTAAACGTAAACGATCCGCAATTTGCTTTTGACTCAGGCCAAGAGATTCGCGTTTGTTTTTTAATAGTGTGCCCGCATCGACTTTTTCTGTTTTTTCTACTTGTTCTACATTGTCGTCGTTTGTTTGAAGATGTTGTTCTGCAGTCATAATGGTTAAATGTCTCTATTCGGTACAGCTCAGCCAGATCGCCGCTTTATTATTAATGATTGTTTGCGTGCTATGCAGCCTACGGTGAAATTGGTTGGGGATTACCCCTTAACGAGTCAGATTTAACGCTCCACTCAAAATACAGAGGAGGATACCTCGAAAGCGCTAATCTTCAATTCTAATAGATATCATAGATGAAACAACACCAACAAAACTCATAATTTACAAGCAGCTCAAGGTTTTTCGTTATTTTGACAGCCAGATCGCTACCAGATGTAACAAAAAAGCCAGAGCTGAGCTCTGGCTTCAAAAAATTTCCGGCGCTGGTTATGAAACAGCCTTCACCTCGATGCTTTCACCTTTTGCGGCTTTAATCATCGCTGTACGCTTGGTACGATCGATAACGTCACCGACTAACTGACCGCACGCGGCATCAATATCATCACCACGAGTTTTACGTACTGTCACAGTATGCTCATACTGCATCAGTGTTTTTTGGAAACGGTCAATTCGGGAATTACTTGGTTTCTTGTATGGTGAACCCGGGTAAGGGTTAAACGGTATCAAGTTAATCTTACAAGGCGTGTCTTTTAATAGCTCGGCGAGCTCACGGGCATGATCCATATCGTCATTAACATGATCAAGCAGAACATACTCTACTGTTACTTTGCCACGGTTCGCGTTTGAAGATTGAATATAACGACGTACCGACGCGAGGAAATCTTCGATATCCCAACGATCGTTGATCGGCATAATTTCACTACGCAACTTATCGTTAGGCGCATGGAGTGAGATAGCCAGTGCAACATCAATATTGCCTGTCATTTGGTCAAGACCAGAAACAACACCAGAAGTCGAAACCGTCACTCGGCGCTTCGACAAACCAAAGCCAAGATCATCAAGCATAATCTCAAGTGCCGGAATGAGGTTCTTCATGTTGAGTAAAGGCTCGCCCATGCCCATCATTACAACGTTGGTAATTGGACGACGGCCTGTGTCTTTTTCTAGGCCAATTTCACGTGCAGCGCGCCACACCTGGCCAATGATTTCAGATACTTTCAGGTTGCGGTTAAAACCTTGCTGAGCTGTTGAACAGAACTTACACTCAAGCGCACAACCTACCTGTGAAGACACACACAGTGTTGCACGATCATCTTCTGGGATGTAAACCGTTTCTACGTCTTGATCACCCACCTTCATCGCCCACTTAATGGTACCATCTGAAGAGTGCTGAGCTTCAGCAACGGTCGGTGCTTTAATTTCGCAACGATGCTGCAGTTTTTCACGTAACTTCTTATTAATGTTGGTCATGTTATCGAAGTTATCGACACCGAAATGATAAATCCACTTCATTACTTGGTCGGCACGGAACGCTTTCTCACCTAGCTCATCGGCAAAAAGCTTACGCAATCCTTGGCGATCAAAGTCGAGTAGATTGATTTTTTCAGTGGTCATGTGGCCTCTCAAGCGACGGAAACATTAATTAAGGGCGCGAATTGTACAGCCTTTATGCAGTGACAACAAGACTTATAAAGCCCTGTATTTACCAAGGCATTAATAACAAAACGGTTATTTATTAAACAATAGAAATGCTAGGGGATAAAGATATTGGGAAGACTGCCAATTCGACTCACTCTTCACTCTAGGAAGTGGCGAAATCTACTCTCAAATCTATTCAGTAGCAGTTTGCTTAATCTGTTCGACAATCGCTTTCAAGCCATTGCCTCGAGACGGGCTTAAGTGAGCAATCAAACCAAGCTGCTGAAAATAAGCATCGATATCAAAACATTGAATCTGTTGGGATGATTTGCCATCGTAGGCTGCCATCACGAGTGCAATCAAGCCACGCACAATACGCGCATCTGAATCTGCGCAAAAGTGCCAATTGCCGTCGATGTTTTCACTCACCAACCATACCGTGCTTTCACAACCAGCCACAGTCACTTGCTCAGACTTCAACTCATCCGGCATTTGAGGCAGTTTTTTACCCCATTGAATCACCTGACGGTAGCGGTCTTCCCAGCCTTTAAAGCCTTGCATGATCTCAGCAATGTGTTGCACGGTTATTTCAGTTCCAAAAGGAGATTGAGGGAAAGATGACATACTGCTCTCCAAGCTTAGGGTCTGTATTTTTGAATCAACTTTTCAACAATGCGCGAAACAGCCACAAAACCAAATGAGGCGGTGACAACAGTCGCTGCGCCAAACCCGCTGGCACAATCCATACGCTTCGGACCTTCCGCGGTTGACTTGACGCCACACACACTGCCGTCTGGCTGAGGGTACTTCAATTGCTCGGTTGAGAATACACACTCAATGCCAAATTTACGCGCTGGATTGGTTGGGAAATTATGGTGACGACGCAGTGTATCTTTGATCTTTTTCGCGAGCGGATCTTGAATCGTCTTGGTTAAATCCGCGACTTTAATCTGAGTCGGGTCAACCTGACCACCTGCACCACCTGTGGTAATGACTTTGATTTTGTTACTGCGGCAGTATGCAAGTAGCGACGCTTTGGCTTTAACGCTATCAATCGCGTCCAACACATAATCGTACTCTTTGCTTAGGTACTCATGTTGGTTATCTGGAGTAATAAAGTCATCAATTAAATTGACCTTGCACTCTGGGTTAATCAGCTTAACTCTTTCCGCCATCACTTCGATTTTGCTCTGACCTACGCTGCCCGACATAGCATGAATCTGACGGTTAATGTTAGTCACACACACGTCATCCATATCAATAAGCGTTAACTCGCCGATGCCCGTTCTTGCCAGAGCTTCAACCGCCCATGAACCCACACCGCCAATGCCAATCACGCACACATGCGCTGCACGCAGAATCTCGACTTCACTATTACCGTAAAGACGGCGTGTGCCACCAAAACGTTGGTTGTAACTATCAGAAGCTGGAGTATCGAGTTCACGCATGTTGGTTTTCCGCTTGGTACAAAAACAAAGAGTGCGATTTATACGCACTCTTTAGTAAAAAGTCTAGATGAGAAGCTATTGTAGCTTTTCTGGTGTCAATGCCCAAGGAGCTTGTGTCGCACTCCCCTCAAGCCCCAACTTCCACACACGACCAAAGTGTTTGTAATGACCCGCTTCAGTGCCCGCTCTTGGCCCCATGCCATGATAAAGGTCTAGGTGGTTCTGCTTCACCGCACCGCCGGTATCTAATACAATCAGTAAGCGCAGTTGATGTGCGCCACTCCAAGTTCCATCCGGATTAAGCAATGGGACTTCCGCTAATATCGGTGTACCCATAGGGAAGATTGAACGATCCCCGGCGACAGATGCCATTGGTAGCAGAGGAATACCCGCCGATCCCGTAACTGGCGCATCAGCACGCGGCTCAAAGAACACATACGAAGGGTTCTGCTCTAGCAGCTCGCGTACCGTTGCTTCGTCGTTTTCTAGCACCCAATCCTTTATCGCCTTCATTGACATTTTTTCACGCGGCACTAAGTCACGCTCGATCAATACCCTACCAATACTGACGTAGGCCTTGTTGTTCTTACCGCCATAAGCGAAGTACTCTAGCGTATCGTCATCTTCAAAGTGAACGAAGCCACTGCCCTGTACTTCCATCAAGAATGGGTCAATCATATTCGGCGCATAGCCAAGCTCTAGCCCCTTACCTTCTAGTGCTCCTGCGTAAATTTGAGCTCGAGTCGGGCAGTCACTCTCACACTCAGGCTTAGCATATACTGGATATTTGAATTTCTCGTTTGGCTCGTGACGCAGCTCCATTACAGGGGAAAAGTATCCCGTAAAAAGCACGTTACCTTGTTTGTCACCACCGCCCAATTGGGCGGCTTGAATACCAAAACTCGCTAAATCACGAGGTTCGCCGCTTTGCAGCACCCACTCATTTAGCTTGGCGTATAACGGCTGATAGATTTTTGCCATTGAAGGCGAATTAAACACCACTTGTTCCGCCTGACGATGAAATTCTGTGAAATCACGTGGTTTTGTCGACTCTACAACTGCAGATTTATTCAAAATAGAATTGAACTCTTCATCAACATATTGTTGAGCACGGTCGGTTGGTTGAGCACAGCCAAACATCACGCTGGCGGCCAATAGTGGAAGATATTTTTTGAGCACAGGATTGTTCCCTTTCAAACGATGCTAAGAGGATGACAAACTTGCCAATAATTGGCAATCCAGTAGTGTTAATGAATGTTATTTTTCACTTTTTCGACAGACGATAAATAGGCTGGTAGCTCGTCTCTGAGATCAATTGCAACTCCGTAAACTGCTCATTCAGTACTTTAAACTTACGCTCCTTATCTCCAAGCCGATACTCCAAGTGGACCCCATTCCAGCGATACTTGGTATCGACTACGCCACCGTCAATAGAAACGCCTGACGGACTAAGCACAAACTCATCTGCAGCATATGACGCCACATTCTGCTCAACCCAGGTTCCATAAATCGCTGATTTAGGATAGGTCTTCTCTAAGTAGATACCATATAAACTGTTCGCCATCAATACTGCGCAAACAGCTGCGATAATCGCTCCAATCAGTACCACACGCTCAAAGATTTTTTTACTTCTACTAACGTCGTTCACTTTGTTTATCACCAATGTACTGCAGATGTTTACTAAGGCCTATTGCCTTACTAAGTGTTACCCAAAAATAGATATCGCGCGAATAGCATTAAAGTCCAGCCACTGTGATGACTTGCTAGCTCAATCATGTCATCTCATGACAATTCGAAAATAGGCCCAATCCAAACACAAAAAACGCTTGCTGCAATTCGAATAAAATTGCAATATCAATGTATATTAATTCAATCACGGAAGATATTGTGAAGATTCGAAGTACCGCGCTAGTAAAAGGGTTTAGGCAGTCCGCCCCTTACGTCAACGCTCACCGAGACAAAACCATGGTCATCATGCTTGGTGGTGAAGCCGTGGCTGACGGCAATTTTTCGAATATTATCAGTGATCTGGCGCTACTGCATAGCTTAGGGGTTAAAATTGTTCTCGTTCATGGAGCGCGTCCACAAATTAATAACCTTCTTGAGCAAAATCAGTACGATAGCCCTTACCACAAAGGCATTCGTATTACCGACGAAACCTCTCTCAGTTATGTGATGCAAGCTGCAGGGCAACTGCAACTGACAATTACAGCTCAGCTTTCCATGAGTCTGAGTAATACCCCTATGGCCGGAACCCAGTTAAATGTCGTCAGCGGCAACTTCATCACCTCTCAACCTCTAGGTGTCGATGATGGTGTCGATTACTGCCATAGCGGGCGAGTAAGGCGTGTCGACGCAGAGGGTATCAACCGTATGTTAGATCAAGGCTCTATTGTGTTACTCGGTCCAATAGCTAGCTCAGTCACTGGTGAGTCTTTTAATCTTCTCTCTGAAGAAGTGGCGACCCAAGTCGCGATAAAATTAAATGCCGATAAGCTAATTGGCTTCTGTTCCGAGCAAGGTATCATCGATGAAAATGGTGATGTGGCTGCTGAATTGTTCCCTAAAGATGCAGAGAGAATCTTATCTTGCCTTGAGACAGACAGCGTAAAAGGTAGTGATAACTCTTCTGGCACCTTGAGATTCTTGCGCGCAGCTACAGCAGCTTGTCGAGCGGGCGTTCCTCGCAGCCACTTAGTGAGCTACAAAGAAGACGGGGCGTTAATTCAAGAGCTTTTCTCTCTCGACGGGATTGGCACTCAAGTAGTAAAAGCGAGTGCCGAGCAAGTTCGCGTTGCGGATATTGATGATATCGGCGGTATTTTGGACTTGATTCAACCACTAGAAGAGCAAGGGGTTCTGGTTCGTCGATCTCGTGAACAGTTGGAGCAGGAACTGCATCAGTTCACCATCATTGAGAAGGATGGTTTGATTATCGGCTGTGCTGCACTCTACCCGTATCCTGAAGAGAAAATGGCAGAGATGGCTTGTGTGGCTATCCATCCTGAATATCGCGATGGCAACCGTGGCTTATTGCTGCTCAACCACATGCGCTTACAATCCAAAGCGCAAGGTATCGAGCATATCTTCGTATTAACCACCCATAGCCTTCACTGGTTTAGAGAGCAAGGCTTCCATGAAATGGGCGTCGATTTCTTACCGTCACAGAAACAGAACTTATATAATTATCAACGTAATTCAAAGATTTTAGCGCTTTTGCTCTAACTTATTGTATTGGTTAAGTTTGTTAATTTTTAAGTAAATTCTGACCACAAATTGCTTTATTTGGCACACAGGATTGGTTAATATTTCGCCTCCCTACATTGTAGGGAGGAAGACAGGATTCACTTCTCCACTTAACTTTTTACAAAGTTGAGTCGCAAGGATTGCTTGAGGTAACTAACTACGTCACTAAGAGCAAACTATCGATGAAAAAGATCATCTGTAATTCTGTACAGAGTTTTTGGGATATGGCAGACAACGAACTTCTTGAAGATTTAGATGTTCACTGCGTTTTCCCTGTTACAGAAGGCTTAAAAGCGTTCATTTTGAACTACCAGAGAAAATACCGCATCCGCAGTATCTCATTCTCAAAAGCAATTTAACCACTTATCATGGTAACCACGGACGGTTATCAGACATTCTGCAACCTCTCAATCAAACCACTTGCACGCTCTGTTCGAACCTTAATACCTCGCTTCATTACCCTTTCGTCGACAAACAAACTCAAGCGTTTTTTCGCGCGGGTAATTCCTGTGTAGATAAGCTCACGAGTTAAAATTGGCGTGAACTCTGGTGGTAAGATCATTAAGGTATGCTCGAACTCGCTACCTTGAGATTTGTGAATCGTCATTGCATAAGCGGTTTCATGCTCCGGCACTCGACTTGGCAGCACCGACTTTACACTGCCATCAGGGAGTTCAAAGAAGACCTTAAGTCTTGGCTCGCTGTCGGAGTCGTCTAGCATACAAATACCGATGTCCCCGTTATACAAACCTAACGCGTGATCGTTTCTCGCCACCATCACTGGCCTGCCGTGATACCACAGCTCATCTTGGGTCTGAATCAAGTTCCTCGCCGCAAGTGCACGTTCAATACGCTGGTTAAGCCCTGTAACACCAAAGTCACCCTCTCGAATGGCACACAACAATCGACAACGAGCAAACTGATCCAGTACAGCTTTAGCTCTTTGTGGCATGGTTTCCAACTCATTGGTTGCTGGGTCGATTTGTGGCGTATCAATTCGTTTTAAATAGTGGCTATATTCAGCCACCAAAGTCTGCACCATTTGATTATAATGCTGACTATCAATTGGAAACTTAGCAATGTCAGAGAAGTCTTTCTGCCAGACCCAATCTACCTTCTGAGCAGAACCAGCATTGATCGCCTGCGCTAGCTGACCTATGCCTGAGCGAGCATCAAAGCGATAACTCTTCTTCAGCATGCATAAGCTATCAGCGATAGAGGCCTGACCGTTTGCACTGTGAGCTAGGGTTTCATAACCGGTTAAGCGAGCAACTAGTGCTGCCTGCCCATGACTGAAACCAAATTGGCTAAATGAACAGATATCACCTAACACAGCTCCTGCCTCTACCGAGGCCAACTGATCTTTATCACCTAATAAAATCAGTCGAGCATGTTTAGGCAGTGCATCAATCAACTTATACATCATAGGTAGATCAACCATTGAAGCTTCATCAACCACCAGCATGTCAAGATGAAGTGGGTTATCTCTGTTGTGACGGAACTCTGCACTATTAGGCAAAGCCCCAAGCAATCTATGTAATGTGCTGGCTTCAGTTGGAATAGCCTGTTTGAGTTCTGGTGCAACTGGCAATGCTGCCACCGCTTTACCAATCGACTCGGTCAATCGCGCTGCCGCTTTGCCCGTTGGTGCGACGAGTTTAATCGTTGGCGTTTGTGCGTGGTTACTCTGATCGCCTGAGCTATGTGCTTGTTCGATAAGAGCCGCAAGCAATTTGGTCACAGTTGTAGTTTTACCCGTTCCCGGACCACCAGAGATCACCGCAAATTTCTTACTCAATGCAACCGCTGCCGCTACCTTCTGCCAGTTGACACACGCAGACAAAGGTACAAGCTGATCAAGTACCGAAAGCTGCTCTATGTTTTTTGCCTCTAGGAGCTTTTGGTCTATGGTAGGCCAATCCAGCTTATCCTCTGCTACGACGTCTAAGTGGTCACAAACCATACGCTGACGAAGCACAGCTGTCGCACTACCATCCTGGTTAGATTTATTAATTGCTTCAAATAGATAGCGATAGTTACGGGCAAATAGATGATTCAGTAGTTGAGACAGTTTTTGTACTTCATCAGGCTTTAGGATCATAGGTGACCCAAAGCTATTTAAACGTTCAGCCAGTGTCACTTCATAGTGCCAGTAGCGATGTAGGTAGAGTCGCTGACCATCAAAAACAAGCGGTAGCGATTCTCCCTCTTTATTAGCCACTAAATCCGCGTTATCGAGCAACGCTGGCCAATCTACTGTTACTAATTTTTGGTTAAGCTCTAAAGCTGATTCGCCGTACAGTCCTAACTTAGCCGCAAGGTCGACTGGCTGGCCTTGTGAATCCAACAGTGGCAAACAAATATTGCCCTTACCAAGCTCATGACTAACAACACCAGCAATGAAAGCAAGTAGCTCATCTTGTGACTGAGCTGCAATAAAGCGCGCGAACTGGTAATCAAGTTGGCGAATATTACCTTTATTCGCCAGTTGTTTGAGTAGAGAAACAAGAATTGTCATGGTTACAGTAACTCCATCTGACCAGCTTGATTGGTCTTGCTATCGACGCTATGTCCATCAATAAGCCTATCCATATCCGTCAGGAACTCTAAACTTGGTTTCGCTGAGAAAATACCATGGTCACTTTTGCCATCCATCCCTCTGAGGAACAGGTAATAAACTCCACCAAAGTGCTGCTGATAATCGTAATCGGCAATTCGACTGCGCAAGAATCTGTGCAGTGCTAAGGCATAAATTTGATACTGCAAATCGTAGCGATGATCTGCCATTGCAGACTTAAGCGCCTCACCATGATAGAAGCCAACCTCATCACCGAGGTGATTCGATTTCCAGTCAAGAACATAGTATTTGCCCTGATGTTCGAACACTAAATCAATGAAACCTTTGAGCATTCCTTGCACCGTATAGAAACCTAGGTCGCCTGCTTTGGCCGATAAAGGATCATGACGCTGGATAACTCGATTCAATGCAGGCGCGGTCAGTATCTCAATCGGTAGTAAGAACTCCATCTCAACTAAGCGTTGGCTTGGCCCTTTTTGATTAAGCAGTAGTGACTTTCCATCTAGTGGAGTGGCTAAAACAGTATCAATCAACTGCTGTAAAATAGGTAACCAACTCGCGTCTAACTGCTCACTATCGAGCAGTCGAGTGATTACTTCTGTATTGATTTCACTGCTGCTTGGCTCGGTAAATTCCACCTCTTCAAACAGGGTATGAAGGAAAGTACCTGGGCGAGCGCCACGCGGGAAGGTAAAAATGGATTGCTCTGGCTCAATAAGATCCTCTTCATCATGCTCATCAGAAGAGTCGATATCGAGATGCATCAGATCGTTAAACGCATCAGAATTATGATGAGAGCCCTGCTTAACGAGACCTGAGTAACTGGTAATGCGCCAATCTCGGTCAATGGTATTTTGCAGCTCACTCGCGGTAAGCTCTTGCTGCTGTAACTGTTGAGTAACGAATACACTGTCATGCTGCTGCGGTAAATCACATAGCGATACACTTTCAAGCCCATCAACCTGCTGTTGAATCGCGATGGTTAAATCGCTAATACCGCCCTCTTTACCATCTTGTAGTAAGTAACCCATAGCGCTGTGATGAACACCTGTCGGCTCTTTAGTCGAGCGGCCATTTCTGAGCGGCGCAGCGCCAACAAAACAGCCATAAACTGCACGTGTCAGCGCAACATAGATCAGACGTAAGTCTTCGGCTAAGCGCTCTTTGTCAGCTTGGGCAAGTGACGCATCTTGGCCAGTGATATCTAAAATGGTTTTGTCTTCCTGATGATCATAATACTTGGCCTCACTGGCTTCTCGGTAGCTAAGCACAAACGGTAAGAAGACCAGATCGTATTCCAAACCTTTCGATTTGTGGATGGTAACAATCTGCACCAAATTACGCTCTGACTCTAAGCGCTTGATTTGATCGTCGCTACCACCTAAGCCATTTTGCGCATCACTGATCGCTTGTGCTAACCAACGCAGCAACCCATGGTCACTATCGAGTTCTTGGCTTGCTTGCTGAAGTAATTCACCAATGTGCATCAGATCAGTTAGGGCTCGCTCTCCACCCTCTTCCTCAAGCAGACGCTCTGCGATATGTCGCTTACTCATGACGCTACGAAGCATGGGTAAAACACCGCGCTGAGTCCAGAGCTTACGATACTCTTTAAACTCGTTGATCGCGTTTTCCCACTCATTCTCATCGTTATTGAGCTTGTCTAAACTTGCTGCATCAAGAGCAAACATTTCAGAAGCTAAGCTTGCTCGTAGCGCGCGGTCATTCTCTGGGGTCAAAACCGCTTGCAACAAACGTTGAATGTCTTGAGCCACTAATGAAGTAAAGACGCTATCTCTATTGGAAAGATAGACACTGGCAATACCCTGTTTCGCCAAAGCCTCTTTGACCATGCGACCTTCGTTACCCGTTCGAACCAATACCGCGATATCGCCGGCCTGAATCGTATGCTGACCTTTACCATCAACAAGGTACGCTTGCTGGTTTTGCGCAGCTGTAAGAATGGTGTGGATCTGATCCGCTGTCGCTTGCGACATTGCCTCTAAATATTCACCTTTAGGTAGCGGCTTTTCTTCGGCATCTTGCAGCCAATACGTCAGTGCTGGTTGCTTTTGACCATTGATAGTCCAAATGCGCTGCTCGGCATTGGGGCTATAATCGACCGGTAAAAACGGAATGTCGTTGTCGTAGATAAATGGGCTCGAAGGGAGCTGAAAAATCTGGTTTACCGCGCTAACCATATCCGCACTTGAACGCCAGTTAGTGCCCAAAGTGAAGTGCGATGAAACCTGATTACGAGCTTTAATATAGGTGAAAATATCCGCGCCACGGAAGCCGTAAATAGCCTGCTTAGGATCGCCGATCATAAACAGACCACACTCAGGGTTGTTCAAATAGATACGGCTAAAAATACTGTACTGCAGCGGATCGGTATCTTGGAACTCATCGATCATGGCCACTGGGTAGAGAGTTCGAATTCGCTCAGCCAGTAACTCAGCATCATCACTATTAATTGCAGCAGACAAGTTAGTTAGTAAGTCATCAAAAGAGAGCCACTGTTTCTGCTGTTTCGCTTTGGCGAGCATCTCACGACAATGCTCAATCGCGTGGGCTAGTATCGGCGCTTTTAAACTGATAGGCGCAGCTAAGAAGGTTTCAATCGCTGCAAAAACTTGATGCTGCGGCGCGCTGCCTTTAGGTGTTTTGTCAGTAAGCGTGCTCTGAGCAAACTTCTCCAACTTGTCGGGATAGTCATAACCAATGGTTTCTGTTGCTGCCCAAACATTGACCGCTTCGAGCCAAGTCGGTAAAGACTTCTTGCTGTAGCTGCGTTTGTTAACATCGGAGTCGCTAATCAATGCAAAAAAGTCATCTTGAGACTCTCGCCACAGCGCTTTTAACTCATCAATACGCTTTAAGTTCTGCTGATGGAGATCCGCTAAGCTACCACTCATCGCCGCCACAGATAAGCTCAAAGGTGCGCCAGTCAGATAATTAGCCACATCGCGGAGTAAGTCAGATGGCGCATTCCAGATTCGGCGTATTTCGCCAGCTAAATTTATTGGCAGTGGATAGAAATTACGCCGCCAGTAATCGGCAACAATTTGCGCTTTAAGATGACTTTCATCAGTCACGAATTCGTTGTTAAAGCGACTGCCAGATTCAAACGCATTTTGCGTCAACATACGCTGGCAGAAACCATGGATGGTATACACCGCCGCTTCGTCCATTTGCCTCTCCGCTTGCAAAAGGATTTCAGCCGCTTGTTTATGATCGTTCACTTCATCAAGCAGGGGCGCAATCACAGGGTCACTACTTTTCCCTCGGGCAAATGCAAGGCGTGCATCATGAATACGAGCGCGAATACGATCTCTTAGCTCCGCAGTCGCAGCTTCAGTAAAGGTAACCACCAGAATTTGGTCAACCGTCAGTGGAACCTGATGTTTGGTCTCAGTATTGCCGTGACCAAGTAACAACCTTAGGTATAAGCCAGCGATGGTAAATGTCTTACCTGTACCTGCCGATGCTTCGATTAATCGCGCACCATGCAGCGGAAAAGTCATGGCATTAAGCGGAGTTACCATTGACGTTGCTGTCATATAAAATTTGCCCTATTTATGAAAGCCGGAGATCTAAATGTGATCCAGCGTTTAAAATGATTTTAATTAGTATAAATCCCTAAAAAGTTGGGATTTTATGCGATCTTTCTCACGGCAGACTTACCACCTAACCGCTACTATGCGCTCCACATGTTGAGCAACCGATGTTGCAATAGACCAAAAGAATAATGGTCCCTCTGACCTGTGGCCGTACAGCGAACGCCCTACACAATAATGATTTACTGGCGGCCACCTACTTTCTTTCTCGCATCTTTATTCCAAATCTTCACTTGTCTTAGCCTCTAGCCTAGGTGTTTGCAGTACCAATGCTGTCAAGGTACGAACCTGCACAGCTAAATCATCGTTCCAACTTGGCCATATACGCGATATGTAAGCGTTGTTTCCCTCGCCAGCAGCCATAAAGCTATCGTTAAAGGTATCAGCCATTTTCTTCAGTGACTTCTCTTCGTCATCGACCCAGTTCCCTCGGTTAAAGCCTGCTTCAACGCAAGCCAGAGCGGTTCTAGGGAAATAACATAAAGGCTGTGTCATGCCTTGGTAGAACAAGCGAATCAACTCTGAAAGCAGTGAATGAGCATGCGCAGAGTCTGCAATCTCTGGGTAGATAAGATGAACCACGCCCTCTTTGCGGTCATAACCAATCATATGGGTGCGTTTACTCACGCCCATTGCTGACATAGCAAGGTGGTCAATCCAAGCAGAGAGATAATCTTGAGAGCGAATCTTGCCGCTGCGGAAACGAATCAAGCCTGACTGGTAAAACTGTGTCAGCCAACCAGTCAGGTTAACTTTTTTGTCATCGCCCAAGACATCAAACGTCAGCTTAATCTCAAGGTCACTTGCTTCACTACCACACAAGAAGCTCAACTTGTCCACCAGCTCTTCGGCTTGAACACGATTGGTTTCGAACTCGATATCACCAAATGCCCCAACGGGTAACTTACCTTGAGCTCTCTGCTGCTGCACAAAAGATTCAATAACAGTTTGGCTATCTTGGCTTGCATTGAGTTGTTGCTTGAGCAGCTCATCTAACAAGCTGTCACGCATTTGATAGCTTTCTAAACCATTGAGAACAAATGGCTCATCATCTTCCATGACTGGAAGCGGTGGCTCGAACACCACCTTTAAGCGGCGATTAAAGAAGTACTGTACAGGCAAGCGCCAGAAACGTTGCAGCTCAACTAAGTCCAACTCCAACGGATAGCTTGCATCAAGCAGATAATCTTGCAGTTCTCGGTTAAATTCACCACTCACCTGACCTAAGCGATTAACAGCAGGCAACCACTCTTTGGCATAACTTGGGGACGCTCCAGTAAACGCAGACGCGCTAAATGGCACCATGGAGTGGTGAGTTACGAGTTCAGATAGTAACTTATCGCCCGATTCATCAGCGGCTAAAAGGTAATCGCCCTCTACGCAGTAGTTTTGATGACAATATTCCATTAACTCAGAAACCAATACCGAAGGCACGCGCTCAGTATTATCTTGAATTGAGCGGCCAACATAACTGATATACAGGGTTTGCTGCGCTGACAACATCGCTTCTAGGAATAGATATCTGTCATCGTCTCGACGTGAGCGGTCGCCAGGCTTAGTGCGCCCGTTCATCAAGTCAAAACCTTCAGCTGGCATTGAGCGCGGGTAGACCCCATCGTTCATCCCCAATAAACACACAGTTCTAAATGGAATAGAACGCATCGGCATCAAGGTACAGAAATTCACCTGCCCTGCGAGGAAGCGCTGACTGATGCGCGTCCCAGACAATTTGTTTTGCAAATACTGGAAAACAATCGCTGGAGATAGCGCTTCCTCAAAC
>NZ_JATABG010000040.1:0-14813 GCF_036533755.1 Vibrio sp. M260118
ACAGATCGTTAATCACCTGCTCAGTCAGGATTACCCGTTTTGAACGTCCATCTTCAATGCATGAGATACGCGAGACTAAGCCTTTCTTCACTAATCTTGCGACCATATTCGACGCTGAAGGCTTACTCACCTGCATCTCTTGAGCTAAGTCCGTTATACGAACTCCTTGCTCATGCTCTTCAATGACCCGTAAGTAATCATATTCATTAAAACTAAGGTTAGATAACGAATCCTCTTTGGCATGGACTCGCCATGCTTTTGAGCAAAACCGTTCTAACTCCATCAGGCTACTTTCTAGTGTCATCATTTATAACTTTAGTTAGCAAGACTAACTATTTTAGCGCTAGCCCAACCAATAGACAATAAAAAAGCGCTGATAACAGCGCTTTAGTTTATGGATATCGCTACTGAGCGAGCTTTGCGGATTGCTCCGCTTTCGCTTGCGCTATCACTTGAGCTTGAAGCGTTTCATAGATATTAGTCAGTTCGATAATCGCATATCGATGTTCAACATACTCGAACACGTTAAACGAGATCGCAAGGCGGTAGAAAGAGATCGCTTTAGCTATATCTTGCTCGCTATTATTCTCTTGGTAGCGCTTACCTAAATAGAAATACGCTTCCGTTAGATGCTGAGCCAGAACAACTTTGTCACGCGTACTTTCAACAATTATCTTGAATGCTTCTTTTTCAGAGATCTCGCCTAAGGTGATTGCAACCATCACCCAGCCCCAACGATCATTACGATTTTGGTACCTGTGCTCTAGCTCTGCTCTTGCCTGCTGAGGCTCAATTTCAGACTTAATAATGTAGAGCCATAACGCAGCAAACGGATCGCCAGTATCTTGCTCGTAATGTCGTTCAATCTGTTCCAGAGCTAACTCAAAACGACCACCATAATAGAAAGCAATCGCTCGGTTACGAGCGGCGTAACTATTATCAGGAGCAAGCTCTAAAGCAGAGTCAAATGCATCGTATGCGGCATCGAAGTTACGCTTCTCAGTGAAGTAGACTCCAAGCAAATTAAATAGATCAGCTTGAGCGGGATAGATCGCCAACGACTGCTCATAGTCGAGTCTTGCTAGATTTCGCAAACCAACCTTATCGTAATGGTTACCACGCTCATAAAGCATCTTAGCCCGTGTTTCATTCGGTAGATCCGTTCTAGCCAGTAGTTGACTTAATCGGGCAATCTGAACCTCTTGCTGCAGGCTCGGTTGAAGGGCCTCTACCATAGGAGGTAATACCCATTCCGCTTGTTGGTTCGACGTTGATGCACATCCAGCCGTCACTAACAATGCAAGGCTAATCGTAGCGGTTTGAAACCATTTCACAGATAAATACTCCTGTTGCTAAGGCTATTGCCCTAGCGTAATCCGCAATAAAAAAGGGAGCGTAATGCCCCCTTTATAACATGCTTTTAGCAAAATAAGCTAATTCACCACAACAAGCCTATTTGCTTAATGAGCATTATGCGTCAGTCGCTGGCTTCTCTTCAGAAGCTGCTTCTTCAGTCTTTTCAACTGCTTCTTTCATGCTTAGACGTACACGGCCTTGGCGGTCGATTTCAAGAACTTTAACTTGAACTTCTTGACCTTCAGCTAGGTAGTCAGACACTTTCTCAACACGCTTGTCAGCGATTTGAGAGATGTGTACTAGACCATCTTTACCAGGCAGGATAGTTACGAATGCACCGAAGTCAGCTAGACGAGCGACTTTACCTGTGTAGATACGGCCCACTTCAACTTCTGCAGTGATCTCTTCGATACGGCGGATTGCTTCTTTCGCAGCTGTACCTTCAGTTGCAGCAATCTTGATTGTACCGTCGTCTTCGATTTCGATAGTTGTACCCGTCTCTTCAGTTAGAGCACGGATAACTGCACCACCTTTACCGATAACGTCTTTGATCTTCTCAGCGCTGATCTTCATTGTGTGGATACGCGGAGCAAACTCAGAGATATCTTCACGAGCACCAGAGATAGCTTCATCCATTACAGATAGGATGTGCTTACGTGCACCTTGCGCTTGGTTAAGAGCAATTTGCATGATCTCTTTAGTGATACCTTCGATCTTGATATCCATTTGAAGTGCAGTGATACCAGTGTTAGTACCTGCTACTTTAAAGTCCATGTCGCCTAGGTGGTCTTCGTCACCAAGGATGTCAGAAAGAACAACGAAATCGTCGCCTTCTTTAACAAGACCCATTGCGATACCCGCAACAGAAGACTTGATTGGCACACCAGCATCCATAAGAGCTAGAGATGTACCACAAACAGAAGCCATTGATGAAGAACCGTTAGATTCAGTGATTTCCGATACAACACGTACTGTGTATGGGAACTCATCAACAGAAGGCATTACTGCAGCGATACCACGCTTAGCTAGTTTACCGTGGCCGATTTCACGACGCTTAGGAGAACCTACAAAACCAGTTTCGCCTACACAGTATGGAGGGAAGTTGTAGTGTAGTAGGAAGTGATCTTTACGCTCACCAGTTAGCTCATCGATGATTTGAGCATCGCGCTGCGTACCTAGGGTTGCAGTGACTAGAGCCTGAGTTTCACCACGAGTAAATAGTGATGAACCGTGAGTACGTGGAAGAACACCAGTACGTACGTCTAGCGCGCGAACCATATCTTTCTCACGACCATCGATACGTGGGTTACCAGCGATGATGCTACGACGTACTACAGTCTTCTCTAGGTCGTGGAAGATAGTGTGGATTTCTTTCGTGTTTGCTTCTGGGTCTTGAGCAAGCAGCACTTCGTTTACTTCACCAGCAATCTCGTGGATGCGATCGTAACGAGCCATCTTCTCTGTGATTTGGTAAGCTTCAACAAGTTTAGCTTCTGCAAGTTCAGCAATCTTGTTTACAAGTGCAGTGTTCTCTTCAGGAGCAACCCAATCCCAAGCAGGAGTCGCAACTTCAGCTTTGAATTCGTTGATTGCATTGATAACAGCTTGCTGTTGATCGTGACCGAATACTACCGCAGATAGCATCTCTTCTTCAGTTAGGTTGTCAGCTTCTGACTCAACCATTAGTACTGCAGATTCAGTACCCGCTACAACTAGGTCTAGCTTAGACGTTTCTAGCTCAGTGTTGCTTGGGTTAAGAACTAGTTGACCATCGATATGACCAACACGTGCTGCACCGATAGGACCGTTGAACGGAATACCAGAGATAGCAAGCGCTGCAGAAGTACCAATCATTGTTGGGATATCTGGCTGTACGTCTGGGTTAACAGATACTACCGTTGCGATAACTTGTACTTCGTTTTTGAATGCGTCTGGGAAAAGTGGACGAATTGGGCGGTCGATTAGGCGAGCCGTTAGCGTTTCACCTTCAGAAGGACGACCTTCACGCTTGAAGAAACCACCAGGGATTTTACCTGCAGCGTAAGTACGCTCTTGGTAGTTTACAGTTAATGGGAAGAAGTCTTGACCTTCAACCGCTTCTTTTTTACCAACTACAGAAACGAATACTGCTGTATCGTCCATAGTTACCATAACAGCTGCCGTCGCTTGACGTGCAATTACGCCAGTTTCTAGAGTAACCGTGTGGTTACCGTACTGGAACGTTTTAACAACTGGTTTTTCGAACATTGTTATTCCTTTTGGGATAGCTCTATTCATTAAGAGCAATAGGGTTAGCCCAAGGCATTACATGTTTAAACAGTCTAGAGTTTAGTTTCTAGCTCCTAATCGACGACTTTCGAATGGAATCAAACGAGAAGCTAGAAACTAAATTCTATAACTGTATACGATGTAATTGTAATGCAATGAGCAAATAGAAAATGCCGATAGATATCAGCCGCCGTAGTATAGCCGGATTAATTCGGTTTGGCTAAATTTAGGCAACAAAAAAGGGGCCAATAGCCCCTTTTTTGACAAACTGTTCTATGCAGCCGCTGATTAGCGACGTAGGCCTAGACGCTTGATTAGCTCTTGGTAACGAGAAAGGTTTTTACCTTTCAGGTAATCAAGAAGCTTACGACGGCGAGAAACCATACGTAGAAGACCACGACGGCTGTGGTGATCGCCTTTGTGCGCTTTGAAGTGACCTTGTAGGTGGTTGATAGAAGCTGTAAGTAGAGCTACTTGAACTTCTGGTGAACCAGTATCGCCTTCAGTTTGAGCGTATTCAGCAACGATTGCTGCTTTAGTTTCTGCATTCAGAGACATAATTCTCTCCTAAATAAGAGTAGGTTAATATTTGTGCCAGCCGATCTCTGATTCAGCCGACACGAGGAGCGCGAATTATAGGGGATGTACACAGGTTAAGCAATAGCTATTTGCGCTTGTCTCTCGACGAAGTCCGTTCCGTTACCGCCCTTTTCTGTTACACTTAGCCTATCCATATCTACCTATTTGAATTCACAGGGTTCCTTATGAAAATCGGCATCATCGGTGCAATGGAGCAAGAAGTCTCTATCCTTAAGCAAACTATTGAAAACTGCCAAGAAGTCTCTAAAGGAGGCTGTACTTTCTATTCAGGTCAACTGAATGGCGTTGAGGTTGTACTACTTCAATCTGGCATTGGTAAAGTGGCGGCAGCAGTAGGTACAGCAATCCTTCTTGACCAATACCAACCTGATGTCGTGATTAACACAGGTTCTGCAGGCGGTTTTGACTCAAGCCTAAATCTGGGTGATGTCGTTATTTCGACTGAAGTTCGCCATCACGATGCAGATGTTACTGCATTTGGATACGAAATCGGTCAGATGGCACAACAGCCAGCGGCTTTCACTGCCGATGCGAAACTAATCGAAGTGACAGAAAAAGCACTGGCACAAATGGAAGACACACACGCGGTACGCGGACTGATCTGTACTGGCGATGCTTTTGTCGCAAGCGCAGAGCGTCAAGAGTTCATTCGCAAGCACTTCCCTTCAGTTATTGCCGTAGAGATGGAAGCGGCAGCAATCGCTCAAACATGTCACCAGTTCAAGGTTCCATTTGTTGTAGTACGCGCAATCTCTGACGTAGCAGACAAAGAAGCGGGCATGAGCTTTGAAGAGTTCCTACCACTGGCAGCAAAGAGCTCGTCAGAAATGGTCGTTAAGATGGTTGAACTGCTGAAGTAAGACGAAGCAAATCATGGAAGATGTATTCAATCAGTTCTACTCAAACGGCGCGCTCTTAGTCCTATGGGGCGCGTTACTGTTTCACTTAGTACTCCCCTTTCCTCGTGAAGCTCACCCAGCTATTCTTTGGCATAAATTTGCTGAGCAACTGGCAGGCAAAGTTAACGTTAACAGCAACTACTCACAAAGCATCATCTCGGGAACACTGGCATGGTTGCTAATGCTAATCCCAATGCTAGTGGTACTCATTGCACTCAAACCTCTAGTTTGGCAACCAGAGTTATTCGAATTAGCCTTGTTACTACTTGCTATCGACTGGCGCAACACCGATAAGTTTACCGCTCAGTTTGTTGCTGCAATGGCTCGCGAAGATAAAGAGCACGCTAAAATGCTGCTCAAACCTATCATCAACCGTTCAACGGCGCCGCTGTCACTGTTGGGGCTAGGTAAAGCCGGAACCGAAACGTTAATCATGGCTTATGGGCGTAATGTGATCGGCGTACTTTTCTGGTATGCGATTGCTGGTGGCGTCGGTGCCTTTATGTATCGAATGAGTGTTGAGCTAGCACGAGCTTGGTCACCAAGCCGCCAACGTTTTGCACCATTTGGTAATCCAGCTATTCGCGCTGTCGCGGCGCTCGATTTCATCCCACTCAGACTGTTTGCTATTTTCGTTCTTATTGGCCACAGAGCACAAGCTAGCTTGCAACTCATTCGAGAGCAAGCCAAATCTTGGCCTCTTCCAGGCCCTGCTTGGCTACTCGTCTCCGTGGGAGCAAAACTGGAACTCTCGCTAGGTGGACCCGCTATTTACGACGGTCATAAAGCAATACGCGCCAAGCTCGGCGGCCGAATCGCGCCATCAGCGATTCATATTGCACAAGTGCAAAAAACATTAGCATGGCGAATGTTTGCTTGGATCATTGTCCAAAGCCTAATCATGGGCGTAATTTATCAAGGAATTTAGATGCGTTTCACTCTCCTAATCTTAACTACCATTGCCTGTTACGGAGCCTATGCAAAACCAGTGGAACGTGTGGTGAGTTTGGCGCCACATGCTACTGAACTCGCCTTTGCTGCTGGCCTTGGTGACAAACTGGTTGCGGTTAGCGAACGAAGTGACTATCCAGAGCAAACTAAACACATTGAAAAAGTCGCCAACTATAAGGGAATAAAGATAGAACGTATCATTGCCCTGCAACCTGACCTTGTTATTGCTTGGCCATCAGGCAACCCTAGTGGCGAGATCGATAAGTTAAAGCAGTTTGGCCTTAATATCTATTACACTCAGACCCACTCCCTGATAGATATCGCCAATAACATTGAACAACTGAGCAAGTATGCCGAAAACCCACAGATAGGTAAGCGAAGTGCCGATGAGTTCCGTCAAGGTTTAGCAAAGCTCAAAAGCCAGTACGATACTGAATCAAAAGTGAGCTATTTCTATCAACTCAGCGAGCAGCCGATCATTACCTTAGCCCAAGACAAATGGCCGAGCGAAGTGTTCTCCTTTTGTGGTGGTGAGAACATTTTCGCAAACAGTGCTGCCCCGTACCCTCAAGTTGGAAAGGAACAAGTCATTTTACGTAATCCAGACGTTATTTTTACCTCTGAGCATGCGATCATGAATGGCAACATGTGGGCCGAGTGGGCGGAGCAACTCGTTGCGGTTAAAAATGAGCATGTTTGGTCACTAACATCTGATTGGATAAATCGCCCTACGCCACGAACCCTCATGGCTATACAACAAGTTTGTGAGCACTTCGAAACAGTGCGTCGAAAACGCTAACGGTTCGAGGAGGAGATCTCGTACAATCCTCCTTCATTTTCTGTTCCCTATTTTTTAGTAAGAGACGTTAGTGTCATGGACTCCATGCTGCTTTATATCATCGATTTATTCGGTACTGCTGTTTTCGCAATTTCTGGTGTTTTGTTAGCGGGTCGATTGAAGATGGATCCGTTTGGTGTCGCTGTTCTTGGTAGTGTAACAGCCATCGGTGGCGGTACTATTCGCGATATGGCTTTAGGCGCTACTCCAGTGTTCTGGATCACTGATACCAACTATTTGTGGACCATCCTTATCACCTGCCTACTAACCATGTTAATTGTTAGGCGACCAAAACGCCTCGCGTGGTGGGTTCTACCTGTGTGTGACGCAATCGGGCTAGCTGCATTTGTCGGCATCGGCGTTGAAAAGACCTTGGCTTATCAAGATTCAGCTCTGGTTGCGATCATCATGGGGGTCATCACTGGGTGTGGTGGCGGTATCATACGTGATGTTTTGGCGCGCGAAGTGCCAATGGTGCTAAGAAGTGAAGTTTACGCTACTGCCTGCATTATTGGTGGTGTATTTCATACTACAGCACTTGCGATGGGCCAAGACAGCGACACTGCATTCCTCGCTGGCGTATTTTCAACACTACTGATTCGTTTAGGTGCAATCCGTTGGCACTTGTCGTTGCCGACTTTTGCGTTGAATCGATAAGGCCCGGGATGCGGGATTGATATGATTTTATCTAGTTAGAAAGAAGCTCTGTCAATAGTTCCTCTCGAAACGGAGTGTTCTGTAGGACGAAGTCCGTTCCCGATTCTCGCGGGCGTAGCCCGATCTCAAAGCAAAGAAAGGTCGCCCAAGCGACCTTTCTAATCTTCCATTCTTTTGAATTACTTCTGCACTCGACGCAGTACTTCTTTCAGTAAGTCAAAGTCATTCGCTAGATCTTCAGATAGAAGCTCCATTGCCGCATGTTTCGCTAACGGACCTGGCAGTTCGATATCTGAACCTAGGATATCATCAACCACTTCTTTGAACTTAGCTGGGTGAGCGGTACATAGGAATAGGCCGGTTTCACCCTCTTGTAGCTGCTCGTTTAGCACGCGATAAGCGATAGCGCCGTGTGGCTCACATAGGTAGCCTTGATCGTGTAGCTCTTTCACTGATGCTGCACTTTGCTCATCAGTCACCGCACCTTTGCCTAGTGTCTCCAAGCCCCACTCTTTTACGCGGCATAGCTCTTCAATACGAGGCCAGTTGTTAGGTTGGCTTACATCCATCGCATTCGATGTTGTTGCAACCGTCGGCTTAGGATCCCACTTACCTGTCTCTAGATAACGCGGAACCGTATCATTGGCGTTAGTTGCAGCGATAAAGCGTTTGATTGGCAGGCCAAGCGCTTTTGCTAGCAGACCTGCTGTTAGGTTACCGAAGTTGCCACTTGGTACCGAGATAACAAGGTTTTCGCGCTGCTGTTTAGTTAGCTGTGAAGCCGCTTCGAAGTAGTAACAGATTTGCGCCATTAGACGTGAGATGTTGATTGAGTTCGCTGAGTTTAGACCGATCTCTTTACGCAGCTCAGCATCATCGAATGCTTGTTTAACTAGCGCCTGACAAGCATCAAAATCACCATCAATCGCGACAGTGTGAATGTTCTTACCAAGAGTACAGAACAGCTTTTCCTGAAGCGGGCTGATTTTGCCTTTCGGATAAAGGATGACAACATTGATGTCTTCCATGCCATAGAAAGCATGAGCAACGGCCGCGCCGGTATCACCAGAAGTCGCGGTTAAAATCGTGATTTTGCCACCGTCAGACACTGCTGCCAAAGACTGAGCCATAAAGCGACCGCCAAAGTCTTTAAACGCCAACGTTGGACCATGGAACAATTCAAGTGCGTACACGCCATCTTTTACTTGCTTGATTGGAGCAGGGAATTGAAACGCGGCATCAACCATTGAATTAACTTTCTCTTCTGCTAGCTCATCACCGATCAGTGCAGAAAGGATTTTGGTACTACGTGAAACAAAATCTTCTGCTAGTAGTGCATCAATATCATCAAACTTTGGCAATTCTTGCGGAAAGAACAGGCCTTGATTACGGCCTAACCCTTGGCGAACGGCTTGGCCAAAGGATACTTGTTCATCATTTTCTTTTATGTTGTACAGCTTCATAGCTCACTTCCTGTTACGTTCGAACCCTGTTTGTTCAAGCGACAAACATGGACGAATCCTTCTTCATTTTGTACGTAGTTTTGTTCAAGCCAGCGAGCAACACGCTCAGCGACATCTTTATCATTACAAACACTAAATAGCGTTGGGCCGCTACCAGAAATCCCAGTAGCTAAAGCACCTGCTGTAGACGCGTACTTGCGTGCATCAGCAAACCCCGGTAGCAGTTTCTCACGATACGGTTCGGCGATCACGTCTTTGATCATTTTTGCTGCCAACTCAGGTTGATTTGAGTGACAAGCATGGATGAAGCCAGCGAGATGGCGACCATGAGCAATAATATCCTGACGGCGATACTGAGATGGTAGGATCTCTCGCGCTTCCGCAGTTGAGACTTTAATGCCTGGGTAGGCCATTACCCAATACCAGTCATCAAAACATGGTACTTCTTGGCTAATAATGCCCAGCTCTTCTAGCATTAACTGAACGCCACCAAGGTAACATGGCGCGACGTTATCATAATGAACGCCACCAGAGATCTGGCCTTCCATCTCCCCCATCAACGCGAGCAGTTCTGTCTCATTGAGTGGTTCACCGTGAAAACGGTTTAGTGCATCAAGCGCCGCAACAATAGAGCAAGCACTAGAACCTAGCCCTGAGCCAATCGGCATGTTCTTTTCTAGCGTCATTTCTAACGGTAGAAGCGATTCGCCTTTCTTGTCTAATTCACGAGCAAATACTCGCCAGCAGTCATAAACGATATTCTCTTTTGGATCCTCAGGTAACTTAGAAACGAATCTGCCTGCTGTTTTTAAGCTAAATGGTTCATTTGCTGATGTCACTAACACTCGGTCACCAAGCAAAGTACCATCAACTGGGGACACTGCCGCCCCCAATACATCAAAACCAACGCTCACATTACCAATTGACGCTGGAGCATAAACGGCTACATCCATACCACGGCTCATACTACACTCCTAACTTCCAACCTAACGTACGCATCACGTCAGAGAATACACCTGCTGCTGTTACTTCAGTACCTGCACCGTAACCGCGCAACACCAATGGGATCGGTTGGTAGTAACGGCTGTAGAATGCCAGTGCGTTTTCACCATCTTTAATCTTGAACATTGGATCATTCTCATCCACTGCCGCAATACTCACTCGACACTGGCCATCAAGGATCTCACCGACGTAACGCAGGACTTTGCCTTCTTCTGCTGCTTTTGCCGATTGCTCTTTAAAGTAAGCATCAGCTTCAGGTAGGCGAGCCATAAACTCTTCAATACTGCCTGAATCATCAAAACCTGGCGGAAGAGCCTGATCAACGATGACATCTTCAAGTTCAAGGTTCATGCCTGCTTCACGAGCAAGGATGAGTAGCTTACGTGCTACGTCCATACCAGATAGGTCATCGCGTGGGTCTGGTTCAGTGAAGCCATTGTCTTTAGCGATGTTAGTCGCTTGGCTTAGCGTCATGCCTTCATCAAGCTTACCGAAGATGTAAGAGAGTGAACCAGAAAGGATGCCAGTGAAGCGTTCCAGTTCATCGCCCGCTGAAATGAGGTTTTGCAAGTTTTCGATAACCGGCAAGCCTGCGCCTACCGTTGTTTCGTACATCAACTTACGGCGTGAGCTACGCGCAACATCACGTAACTGATGGTAATAAGCCATACTAGAGGTATTCGCTTTTTTGTTCGGCGTAACAACGTGGAAGCCAGCTGCTAAGAAGTCGGCATATTGATTAGCAATCGACTCACTTGACGTACAGTCAACCAGTACTGGGTTAATGATGTGATTACGCTGAACAAGCGAAATCAAACGTGCTAGGGTAAACTCTTCTGATGCGTCGTTCATACGATCACGCCAGTGATCCAGTGGTAGGCCTTCGCTATCGAGCAGCAAACCTTTGCTGTTGGCTAAGCCACAAACGCGCAGAATGATGCCCTTCTCGGCTAACTTAGCTTGCTGACGCTGAATTTGATCAACCAGCTCACCACCAACACCACCAACGCCGACAACAAATACATCAAGGAAGTGCTTAGAATTAAATAGATTTTCATGACACGCTTTGATCGCTTCAGAGATCTTATCTTCAGGGATAACCGCTGAGATGGCGCGCTCTGATGAACCTTGCGCAATAGCAACGATATTAACGTTCACTTCCGCTAGCGATGAGAAGAATTGCGAAGCCACACCACGTGAAGTGCGCATGCCATCACCTACTAGCGTAACGATAGCCACATCACTGATAAACTCGACAGGCTCTAATAGGCCATCTTTTAGCTCAAGCTCAAAAGTCTCACTCAGTGCTTGTTCTGCTAGCTCTTTATCTTGAGCTTCGATACAGAAGCTAATGCTGTACTCAGAAGAGGACTGGGTGATCAGAACAATCGACACGCCAGCTGAAGACATAGCGCCGAATACACGACTTGCCATACCAACCATGCCCTTCATGCCTGGGCCTGAAACGTTAACCATAGTTAGATCGCTAAGAGTAGTGATCCCTTTGATTGCTAGGTTATCTTCACCAGTATCTTGACCAATTAGCGTACCTGCACCTTGAGGATTGAAACTGTTTTTGATCAAACATGGAATATGGAACTGAGCGATAGGGGCGATAGTTTTAGGGTGCAGTACAGAAGCACCGAAGTACGACAGCTCCATTGCTTCTTGATAGCTTAGCGATTTGAGTAGACGCGCATCGTCAACTAAGCGAGGGTCACAGTTGTAAACGCCATCAACGTCAGTCCAGATTTCACAACAGTCCGCACGTAGACAAGCAGCCAGTACCGCAGCGGAGTAGTCTGAGCCGTTACGGCCTAATGTTACTAATTCACCGTCTTCATTACCTGCAGTAAAGCCAGGCATGATGTTAACGTGACCTTGAGGAAGAGGATTTTGGCGGAAGTTTTGTGTCGATACTTCAACATCGACCATAGCTTCTAGATGATCACCACGCGCAAATAGGTACTGAACAGGGTCAATCAAACTTGCTGGTTGCCCTTTGGCTTCTAATACCGCTTTCATTAGCTGGATAGAAACACGTTCGCCTTTACTAATAATGCGAGCATTAACATGATTTGGGCACATACCCAACAAGTTGATGCCATGAACAAATTGGCGTAGCTGAGTGAGCGACGTTTTAACTTGATTATCGTAGCCACTACCATCGATATTCGGCAGTACCTGTTTGATCTCTTGGAACAAGTCGCGGAAAGAGTCTTCAAGTTCAGCAATTTGTAACTCTGCTTCACCATTCTTCAACGCACTTTCAATGACAGAAACTAACTTGTTGGTGGTTTTTCCCGGTGCAGAAAGCACAACCGCCACTTCTTCTTGCTGGGCATTATTAGCAATGATATCTGCTGCTCTTAAAAAACGATCAGCATCTGCTAATGATGAACCTCCAAACTTTAAAACTCGCATCCCTTCCTCCAAATAAGTCATAAATTGACATAAAAAAAGGCCTGTATCGTGTTGGATACAGGCCTTTTATTTAAATTTCTTTCGCTTAGCAGCCTGCCCCAACAATTGCGATGTCGGTAATAATAATGGTTGTGGTCATTACTAGGCTATGGTGCTGCATAATTCAAAATATCTATACAATGTGTGTTTGCTTACCCCTACAAGTACCTTATTTTTACTGGTCGCGTCAACGAAAAATTACTTTTTTTGTTCACACTCAGCATTAGCTACATTCACAACATCCCCTCAGCTAAGCAAAGATTGCAACAAGAAGCACATAACATAATAACTAATTGCTATATAAAATCTGGTACTAGTTGACTAGTTTTATGCTTTAATTAGCTTTGCAGTGGAAAATAGACAAAGCAAAGGAGTGGCATATGAAAACAATATTAAGCCTATCAGTGCTGCTTTGCGCGTGTCCGTTGTTTGCTGCAGAACTTCCTTCGCTGCCTTCTCAGCAAGTCAACGCTTCTCCTCATAAAATGTTCTTAACCACAGAGAGCGATCAGTACCAATTCGATTCTTGGAAAATAGACAGTGGTTACTCGTATAACTTATTCGACAAAGTTGATCTCTACGTGGGTGCTCGTCTTAACAACGGAGACAAGATCAACGAGACAGGCTTTTTAAGTGGTGTCAGCTATCAATTAACGCCAAGAGTCTCTGTGCAAAGTACCTTGCACTCATACAAAGACGAGACACTAGACAACGGCAAAGAGTCAAATATAGCGGCTGAAGTAACCAGCCGAATGAAGCTGACTGATAATATTGATATGCATGCCACTCTTGACTACCAAGAGTGGCAAAAAGGTGTTGAGTTTGGACTTGGTTTTAGATTCTAGCTCCAGTCTAACAGCTCGGTAGACATCAATACCCCGTTCCAGTCTGCGTAAATGTAATCCCCAGGTTGAATCATTTGATTGTGGATCGTTAGCGTAACATTTACTTCACCAGCGCCGCGCTTTTCAGTCTTGAATGGACAAGTTCCCAGAGCTTTGATCCCCAATTCCATTTCTGCCATCATGCCAACATCTCGAACCGCACCGTTAACAATAACGCCTTCCCAGTTGTTATCTATCGCTAAGATCGCAAGTTGATCACCAAGCAATGCTTTTTGGCAGGAACCCGCACCATCGACGACTAACACCTTTCCAGTGCCATCTTGGCTGAGCATTTCTCTGACTTTAGAATTATCGTGATAGCAGCGAACTGTTACGATTTGGCCGTAAAAAGCATACTTCTGACCGAAACTGTGCAGCGGTAACTCTAGCAAAGTGACCTTATCTTCAAACTTATCACAAATATCAGGGGTTATATCTTTCATTTTTCCTCCATGAACTTCTAAATTAAAAATCGAATCCTATCGACATCGCTTTCGCCAATCTCCTAGCGAAACCTTGTTTTGTTCCTCTATACAAGAGAGAAGCCACAGCTCCTCTCCTTCAATAAAATATATCGCGTTTTGTCGGTACTTACGCCCTAACTCTATAGCTTCAGCAGCCGTTATTTGAACCGCGTAGCTCTCTTCCATCCAAGAAAAGTCCTTATTCCCAACTTGGATCTCACACCAACAAGTATGGCTTATTTCCTGAGCTAAGTACTGATTATTTCTGTCATTATCTTTCTTTGACAGCAACTCACTCTTTGGGTTCCAGGCCGTGATAATAGCAAAACTACTGAATGAAATCTGTTGTTCGAAATGAAAATAGGGGTCGCAGTATGCCTGCCAAAGAAGTGAACCTATCACCATAACAACCAAACCTTACACATTTAATCGACACTATTAATATTTGTTACATTCCAACTCTTGATATAAATCAACAAAGTGATTGGAATTAACATTTGAGCGTTGTTAGCATGCTGTTAACATTATAGAATCCGCCTCAAAGACTAATAGAATAAGAGGATTAGGACCTCTTAGTATAGAAATGCAGCACCAAGGATGGCGGGCAATCAAAGAGCGTGTTTTTTTACAATCTTTGGTTTATTATCAACATCACATTACCTGTATGTTATGTTTTTGCCTAGAATTTATTCTGTTAGCACAAATTTTTCACAAATTTAGGTACCGCCAATGCAAACCCCGCACATTCTTATTGTTGAAGATGAGCAAGTAACTCGTAACACTCTAAAGAGCATTTTTGAAGCAGAGGGATACGCTGTATTCGAGGCCAGCGACGGTGAAGAAATGCACCAGGTTCTGTCAGACAACCAAGTCAACTTGGTTATCATGGACATTAATCTGCCAGGCAAGAATGGTTTACTGCTAGCTCGTGAACTACGTGAGCAAGCTAATGTTGCACTGATGTTCTT
>NZ_JATABG010000041.1:0-17255 GCF_036533755.1 Vibrio sp. M260118
GAGCTAGGATATTACATTCGTTCTCTCCTTAAAAACAAATCCTATCTTCCTTGTAGAAGCAAAGGTTCTACCACCTCTCGGAGGACGAAGTCCGTTCCAGATTCTCGTAGGGCGCAGCCCGTTCCCGAAGGACGTAGTCCGCTCCGCCCTCTATTTCTGACAGCTACTACAAAAAAACGTATTGCGCTGACCGATCTTCTGATCTTCGATGAGTTCACCACAAGTTGGGCATGGCTCGCCTGCTTTGCCATAAACTTGCAGCTCTTGAGCAAAATAACCCGGTTTACCATCAGCTTGAGCGAAATCCTTTAGCGTCGTTCCACCTTGTTTGATTGCAGTATCCAATACTCGCTTAATCTCTTTAACTAATAATTCCCACTCTTTCGCAGTAAGTTTACCTGTTGGCCTTGTTGGGTGGACTCCGGAACTAAATAGCGACTCATTAGCGTAGATGTTACCTACCCCGACAACCACCTTGTTATCCATGATGAATTGCTTCACCGCAACACGCTTATTCACGGCCTTTTCTACAATATAATCGGCATTGAATTCTGGGGTTAGCGGCTCTGGCCCCATACTGCCTAGCGCTGTATGGTTACCATCTTCTGTCCATAGCCAAGCGCCAAAACGCCTCGGATCGTTGTAGCGCAATACTTTACCGTTGGTGAGCTTGAGATCCACATGATCATGTTTAGCTGGCGAAACCTCTGCATCCAATACTCTTAGTGAGCCAGACATCCCAAGATGGACAATTGCACTGCCGACATCGGTTTCAATCAATAGGTACTTGGCACGACGTGAAATATTGCGAATGACCTGCCCCTCCATTTTTTTCAACTCAGTAGGGATATCCCAACGGAGCTTAGGAGTGCGGAATGTCAGTTTAGCCACTGTTTCCCCAACTAGATGAGGAGAGATCCCCATTCGGCTTACTTCAACTTCAGGTAATTCTGGCATGGGTGTAAGATCCTATTTTTAAGTGCCTAGTGCCTAGTGCCTAGTGCCTAGTGCCTAGAAAAATATCGCTGAGCTCTCAGTCAAGTCCCCCTTCTAGTAACTATCAACTAGGGACTAGGAACTCAAATCGACGGCATAAGATAACGAGGTTCGACCGAAATGGCTATCCACTTATCTTGCCAGTTTTTGAGCAGCCAAAACTGTGGAGTTTGATAGAAAGTGATCCTCTGCGGCTCTTCTTGATCCAAATACCATGCTTCAATTGAACCTGGGCTACTAAGCTGAGGCTTTAAGTTATCAAAGTTCTCCTGCGACACTTCTGTACCAACCAGGTCCATCCAACGCTGAGCAAGCTCCTGCTGCGGAATTTCAGTATGAATAGTGCTACGCCAACGATTTTGATTCTTCTCCAACGACCAATCAGAAAAATGCAATGCTTGTAACTCTGCTTGAGGATTAAGCAAGTATGGGTAAGGACTTTCAACTACCTCAGGCTCGAGAAGGTAGGTTTTGATCAACGTAGGGAGATTGAGCAAAGCAATAAACGCGATGATCCCTAAAATAAGAATATTGTTCCAACGCCGACGGCGTGATGGTGAAACTCGCATAGTAGACAGTCCCTAGTTAGCAGTTCCTAGTGCCTAGATAATACCCGCTAACTCCCAGATTTTCGACCATTTATAGGGAACGGTTCCTAGAGGCGAGTCCTTAGAGGTGAGTCCCTAGAGGCGAGTGCCTAGTTCCTAGAAATCTATCTCTAGGAACTAGGAACTAGGAACTAAAATATAAAAAACCCAGCACTAAGGCTGGGTTTCAATTCACGCTTCCCGAGGGAAGTTCAAAGAAGAATCAATTACTTGATTTTAGCTTCTTTGTACATAACGTGCTGGCGAATTACTGGATCAAACTTTTTGATCTCAAATTTGCCTGGCATGTTACGCTTGTTCTTATCAGTCGTGTAGAAGTGACCAGTACCTGCTGAAGATACTAGACGGATTTTCTCACGTACGCCTTTCTTTGCCATTGTCTATTTCCTCTTAAACGTTTACGCCGTTTGCACGGATATCAACAAGAACAGCATCGATGCCTTTCTTATCGATGATACGCATACCTTTAGCAGATAGACGTAGTTTAACAAAACGTTTTTCGCTCTCTACCCAGAAACGATGAGTTTGTAGGTTCGGCAGAAAACGACGCTTAGTAGCATTGCGTGCGTGTGAACGGTTGTTACCCGTTACTGGACGCTTACCAGTTACTTGGCATACTCGTGACATGAATGTCTTCTCCAAAATCGTTTCAGCTCGATATCAACCTTGGTGGCCGAACCTCTCAGTTTCTAAAATAGAAGTTTGAGGTCTTATACCGTTATGGAAACCCATACAAGGCTATCAAAGGTCGCGCATTATACTAACTTGAGTAGCATTGCTCAAGACCCGAACAGATCCTTTTTACAGGTTTTCGTGATCTTTTTTAGGCAGAGCTGATTTATGTGCTAAAAAATGTCGGGGGATTGTAGCAGAAATCGGCGTTCCCACAACCAAAACTTAAACAAAATCACAGAAAATAATAGTTGCGAGGTCCTAGTGCCTAGTCCCTAGAAAGTTTTCATTACTTTAAAGTACCTGATTTACTCCTAATCAAGCCTGCAATCATTTTGCTAACCTCTCTTATTGAAGCCTCCAACTGTTTAAATTCGTCAGATTCAATCAATCCTAGCCTACGAGACAAAATTAGCTGCGTTAATAGCTCACCAGCAGAGCCTTTAGCAATGTACAAAAACCGAATGGCTTCTTTAGCCGAAAAGCGCTCTTCACCTTCAGCAATATTTGATGGAATTGATAAGGCAGAGCGGAAAATTTGATCCTTCAAAACAAATTCAGTGCTCCCTCTATATAGCTTATGAACTCTTTCACAAACGAGCATACTCTTTTGCCATACTTTTAACCTTTCAAAATCCATCCAACTATCCTCTCACACTAGGAACTAGGAACTAGGAACTAGGAACTAAAATCAAATCCAACCGCGCTCCGCAAAGGAAACAATCTCCCCATCTCCCACCACAAAATGGTCTAGCACGCGGATATCCACCAGCGCTAATGCGTCACTGATTCTACGAGTAATTCGCCTATCACTTTGGCTAGGTTCAGCAACGCCTGACGGATGATTATGCGCCAAAATTAATGCTGCGGAATTGTGTTCTAAAGCACGCTTAACAACTTCTCTTGGGTAAACCGATGCAGAATCAATCGTGCCTTGAAACAGAGGCTCCCCACTTATTACTCGATGCTGATTATCCAAAAAAAGCACAAAGAACTCTTCTCTCTGTTTATCTTTCAGCACTCCAGATACGCCTAAGCCTTTATGTAGGCAGAACTGGTCTAAATCTGCGGCAAACAACTTTCTGAGTGAGCCGAACTCCTTGATTAGGTGGTCTGATAGAGCGAGTACATTCATTCCCTGTGTTCCTGTTCTCAAGAATATCGCCAACAGTTCTGCATTTGTTAATGATTGAGGACCATGTGATAACAGCTTCTCACGCGGCATTGACCCCTTAGGTAGCCCTTTCATACTTCCTCCGCTAGGCATTATCAGTTGGCGTTGACGCTATCACACTTCCTATTTCAAAAAGTGTGCTTTTTGCATGAAGAAATATGACTAGAGAGAAGTTCCTAGATAATTGTTCCTAGAAAAGAGCAGTGCCTAGTGCCTAGTGCCTAGAAACAGACGTTCCTAGAGAAAAGCGTTACCACAACCCAGTTCTAGGAACTAGGCACTAGAAAACTAGAAACTCGCCTCTAGAAACTAGGAACTCAACATTCAGCCGTGGTATCTTACGGTCAGAAATTTTAAGGAAGATCATCATGCAAACACTCGCAGGCAAAAAGATCCTATTAGGTATTAGCGGTGGTATCGCGGCTTACAAATGTGCCGAACTCACCCGTCGCTTAATCGAGCGTGGCGCAGAGGTTCAGATCGTTATGACCAAAGCGGCCAAAGAGTTTATTACTCCACTGACAATGCAAGCCGTGTCAGGTAGACCAGTATCAGATAGTCTACTCGACCCTGCCGCAGAACTATCAATGGGCCATATCGAGCTAGCTAAATGGGCAGATTTAGTGCTGCTTGCTCCTGCGACTGCAGATTTAATTGCGCGCGTTAGTGCAGGTATGGGTAATGACCTACTCAGCACTCTGGTTCTTGCTACAGAGTCACCTATTGCCGTCTCACCTGCGATGAATCAGCAAATGTACCTTAATATCGCGACCCAAGAGAATATCGCTACACTTGTGCGCCGAGGTATGCATATTTGGGGGCCAGCTGCCGGTGAACAAGCTTGTGGTGATGTAGGCCCAGGTCGTATGTTAGAGCCAATGCAGCTCGTTGAGCACTGTGAGCAATTTTTCTCACACAAGCCATTAAAGGGCAAATCAGTCGCAATCACTGCTGGTCCTACGCGTGAAGCAATCGATCCTGTGCGTTATATCTCGAATCACAGCTCAGGAAAAATGGGCTTTGCTTTAGCGCAAGCAGCCGCAGCACAAGGTGCGAAGGTCACTCTGATCGCTGGCCCAGTTTCACTGACTACACCAACAGGTGTTAAACGCATCGATGTCGATAGTGCGCAAAGCATGTACGAAGCAGCCTTAGAGCAAGCAAAGAGCCATGACATCTTTATTGGTTGCGCTGCAGTTGCCGACTACCGCCCTGAAGCCATCGCTGAGCAAAAGATTAAAAAGACCGATGAAAGCGATCATATGACCATCACCATGGTTAAGAACCCGGATATCATCGCTTCTGTTGCCGCATTAGAGCAATCTCGACCATTTACCGTTGGCTTTGCAGCAGAAACTCAAGATGTTGAACACTACGCTCGTACAAAGCTGAGCAAAAAGAACCTAGATATGATTTGTGCTAACGATGTCTCTGTTGAAGGACAAGGCTTCAATAGCAACGACAACGCAATCACCGTATACTGGAAAGATGGTAAGCAATCACTTACCCTTGCGACGAAGCAACAAATTGCATCGCAAATCATGACGACAATCGCGAAGAAACTAGAAGCCTAAAGCTCATCATTTTCTCAAGAAAAGTGGCCTTCGTGACGATAAGTTGTTGGCTTTGAATTATTGTATTCAAAGCCTTTTATTCAGAATGGTAACAATAAGGAAAAAGGTTCATGGCTGGAACAAGAAAAACCAACCGCCGAGATGAAATTTTGCAAGCATTGGCTGAAATGCTGGAGTCCAACGAAGGCGCTTCACGTATTACAACCGCAAAACTCGCTAAACAAGTTGGCGTTTCAGAGGCCGCGCTGTATCGACACTTCCCTAGCAAAGCGCGAATGTTTGAAGGCTTAATCGAATTTATTGAAGAGTCTTTAATGTCACGTATTAACCGCATTCTGGATGAAGAGAAAGACACCTTGACCCGAATCCGTTTGGTGTTGCAATTGATCCTTGCTTTTGCTGAGCGCAATCCTGGCCTGAGTCGCATCTTATCTGGTCACGCACTGATGTTTGAAAATGAGCGTCTACGCGATCGTATCAATCAACTGTTTGAACGCATCGAAACCTCTATCCGCCAGATACTTCGTGAACGTATGTTACGTGAAGGGAAATCATTCCCTGTCGACGAGAAAGTACTGGCCGCACAACTGCTTGGTCAGGTAGAAGGCAGCTTAAACCGCTTTGTTCGTTCAGACTTTAAATATCAACCAACCGCTAATTTTGAAGAGTACTGGGCACTATTGAGTGCACAAATTAAGTAATCGCTATGAGTAAAGAGAAATACAATCAACCACCACCATTTACCCTTTCCCTACTGCACCCAAAAAACTGGGGAGTTTGGTTGGGCTTTGGTTTGCTCGCCTTGATTGTAAATATTCTACCTTACAGTCTGTTGCTGCGCTTAGGGCGTAGCATCGGGCGCTTTGGCATGCGATTTGGCAAATCTCGCGTGCACGTAGCAAGAAGAAACTTAGAGCTAGCCTTCCCAAACATGTCTCAAGATGAAGTTGAGAGGTTTGTTGAAGAGAACTTCAAAAATACCGGTATGGCCCTAATCGAAACTGGTATTACTTGGTTTTGGCCAACTTGGCGCTTTAAGCGTATTTTGGTCGTTAAAGATATCGAAGAGATGAAACGCTTCAACAAAGAAGGCAAAGGCGTACTTTTATGTGCTGTTCATGCTCTCAATCTAGAAATTACCGCTCGAGCATTTGGAGCTTTAGGGTTACAGGGCTATGGGGTTTACCGTCCGCACAGTAACCCCGCTTATGAGTTTATTCAATACCGTGGCCGTTCTCGCAACGGTAATAAACTAGTCTATCGCACCGATATAAAACGAATGATTAAAGTTTTGCGCCAAGGACATCGTCTGTTTTATCTACCGGATCAAGATTACGGCCACAACAAATCAGTATTTGTGCCTTTCTTTGCGGTAGAAAAAGCTTGCACGACAACAGGTACCAGCATCCTAGCTTACACCAGTAAATGCGCCATTATTCCGGGTTCAGGTTTCAGAAACAGTGAAGGAAAGTACGAAATCATTGCTGATAAAGATATTGAGCCTGATTACCCGAAAAAGGATGAGACTGCCGCAGCTGCTTACATGAATAAATACGTTGAAGAGATTATTATGCGTGCACCAGAACAGTGGATGTGGCTACACAAACGCTTTAAGTCATTACCTGACGAATCCCTAACTAACTCACGTTATCAATAAAATAGGCGCAGCTGAATGAGCACCGATGAGAAAAACAGCGTAGATAAACACCTGCACAACCCAACTTTTGAGTGGTCTTTCCTCCACCCTAAACATTGGGGCACTTGGATAGGTATCTTGTTTGCTGGGTTATTTGCTTTTATTCCATTCCGCTGGCGTGACGCGCTTGCACGCAAGCTTTCCGTTTTTGCGGTTAGAAAAAACGGTCGAGTCGTTAGGCGAGCAAGAGTTAACCTAAGACTCTGCTTCCCAGAGAAATCGGAGCAAGAACGCCAAGAGATCCTCGAAGAGACGTTTGTTAAGGCGGCACAATACCTTCTGGGCTACTCTGAGTTTCTCGTTCGCTCAACCAAACACAATCAGAATCGTGGCGTGATGATTGGTGAAGAGAACATCCTACCGCTGCTTGATGCTGGTGAAAACGTCATCATTCTTGCTCCTCACGCGTGGGCTGTTGACTACCCAGCGGTTATGCTTGCGGCGAAAGGCTACAAAGTGACAACCATCATGAAGCCACAGCGCGATCCTATTGGTGATTGGTTGATGCAAGTACAGCGCATGCAATATGGCGGTCGTATTTTTGCTCGTGAAGCGGGGGTAAAGCCTTTTGTTCGTTCGATTAAAGATGGTTACCTAGGTTATTGGCTGCCGGATGAAGATTTCGGCCCTGAAAACTCAGTATTTGTTCCGTTTTTCGGTACAGAGAAAGCCACACTGAAAGGGTTTGGTAAAATGGCGCGCTTATCAAAAGCCAAAGTGGTGCCAGTATTGCCTTCGTATAATGATAAAACCGGTAAATACGAAGTGTATATTTTACCAGCGTTAGAAAACTTCCCTACTGGTGATGAAGAGACAGATGCACGTGCGATGAACCAAGCGATTGAAGATATGGTTCGCCCACGCCCTGAACAGTACATGTGGAACCTATCGCTACTCAAAACCCAACGCGATGGCCGTGAGATTTACGATAACTCACACCATGGTGATCGGGATGATATAGAGAGCTAACAAGCTACGAGCTACGAGCTACGAGCTACGAGCTACGACAATGAAAGGGTTGATGCACAAACGTCAACCCTTTGATTTTTTTATACACCCACACCAAGTGGCAATGTCAAACCATGAGCATCTTCGAAACTAAAGACTCGAAACTCGCGACTAAATGCCATATTCAGTACGGTATGCTTTAACTGCTTCAAGGTGCTCTGCTGCGTTGCCTTTCTCTTCAAGGTAAGTCACTAAATCGCCTAGACTAACAATCGAGATAACTGCGCAGCCAAAATCACGCTCCACTTCTTGGATTGCTGACAGCTCACCTTTACCTTTCTCCTGACGGTCAATGGCAACTAACACACCCGCTAGGTCTGCACCATTTGCTTTGATGATCTCCATCGACTCACGAATCGCAGTACCTGCAGTGATAACATCGTCCACCAGCATAATACGACCTTCCAGTGCACTACCGACTAGATTGCCACCCTCACCATGATCTTTCGCTTCTTTACGGTTAAAACAGTAAGGCGTATCAATCTCGTGATGGTCTGCTAGCGCCACGGCTGTAGTCGTCGCAATTGGAATACCTTTGTATGCAGGGCCAAATAACACGTCAAAGTCGATACCAGAATCAGCAAGCGCTGCGGCATAAAAACGACCTAGGCGTGCAAGGTCACGACCAGTATTGAAAAGACCAGCGTTAAAGAAATAAGGGCTCTTACGGCCAGATTTTAAAGTAAATTCACCAAACTTTAGGACTTCTTTCTCTAGTGCAAACTCAATAAATTCACGCTGGTATGCTTTCATCAATTTTCTCCGTTTATAAGTTTCTAGTTCCTAGCCTCGAGTCCCTAGAAAAGATAACTCAAACTATTAAAAGTGTTTTCAAAGTAGATAGCTTTACAGCTAGGCAGTGAAACTTTTCAGCTCCTGAGCATAGTGCGCTATGTGATGGAGTGAAAAGTTGAAGCTAACAACGCTGTTAAGTTATCTAAGAAGAAAACAAAAAAATAGCTCCCAATTGGAAGCTATCTAATAACTAATTTTCTAACGCCGCTTTCTGCGCCGCTACAATTTCGGTAATACCTTTGGTCGCCGACTCCAGTAGCTTCATCAGCTCAGCGTGAGTGAAAGGTTCGCCCTCTGCTGTGCCTTGAACTTCGATCATGCGACCGTCTTCTGTCATCACAACGTTCATATCGGTATCAGCTGCTGAATCTTCTGTGTATTCAAGGTCACATAGGATATCTTCACCTAGAATGCCCACAGAGACAGCCGCTACGTGACCTTTCATTGGGTTCGCTTTTAGCTTGCCTTTCTCTACTAGATGTTGGAATGCATCCGCCATTGCAACGCTCGCACCAGAGATAGAAGCTGTACGAGTACCACCATCTGCTTGAATCACATCACAGTCAACAGTAACCATAATCTCGCCCATCGCGTCTAGATCGACAACCGCACGTAAACTACGTGCAATCAGACGTTGGATTTCCATTGTACGACCACCTTGCTTACCACTCGCTGCTTCGCGGCGCATACGTGAATGGGTCGAACGCGGTAACATGCCATATTCAGCAGTTACCCAGCCTTTGCCTTGACCTTTTAGCCAGCGAGGTACGTTCTCTTCAACGGTCGCATTACACAGCACTTTCGTATTGCCGAATTCTACTAGTACAGAGCCTTCTGCATAGGCTGTGTAGTTACGAGTAATTTTGATTGGGCGAACTTGATCCGCCTTGCGATCGTTTGGACGCATGGGCATCTACCTTAGTTGTCTATCTGATGATAGGGGGAGACGAATTTGATTGGAGCAAGATTATAGCGAAGCTTGGCTAACAAAGCTATTTAGAATGCGATGTCAAACTATCCTCTAAAGGCCAACCTTTGTGCTACTATTGCGACGCGTTATTTTCAAAGATTGAATAGACAGGAAAATTCGATGATTTACAGTATGACAGCCTACGCACGTAAAGAAGTGAAAGGCGATTGGGGCACAGCAGTGTGGGAAATTCGTAGCGTAAACCAACGCTACCTTGAAACCTACTTCCGTTTGCCAGAGCAATTCCGTGGATTAGAGCCAATGCTACGTGAGCGTTTCCGTAAGCGCCTTGCTCGCGGTAAAGTCGAGTGTGCACTACGCTTTGAAGCTAACCCAGCGGCAAAAGGCGAGCTGAGCATCAACGAAGGTCTTGCACAGCAAGTAATCAACGCAGCAAACCAAGTCATGAAAATGACCGGAGAAGAAAGCCGCCTTAATCCGTTCCAAGTGATGAACTGGCCGGGTGTAATGGAGACTTCTGAGCAAGATATGGACGCGATCAACAAAGACCTCCTAGCTGCATTTGATGATGCGGTAAGTGAGTTCATTGACGCACGTGGCCGCGAAGGCGAAAACATGAAAGCACTGATCGAGCAACGCCTAACTGCCATCACCGATGAGGTGGTTAAAGTACGCGCTCGTATGCCAGAAATCTTAGAATGGCAGCGTGAACGCCTATTATCTAAATTCGAAGAAGCGAAAGTTGAGCTTGATGCTTCACGCGTAGAGCAAGAGCTTATTCTACTCGCTCAGAAATCTGACGTTGCTGAAGAGCTAGATCGCCTAGATTCTCACGTTAAAGAAGCGACCAACATCCTGAAAAAAGGTGGCGCGTGTGGCCGCCGTTTAGACTTCATGATGCAAGAGTTCAACCGTGAGTCGAACACACTAGCTTCAAAATCAATCAGTACTGACATCACTGCATCTGGCGTTGAACTTAAAGTTCTCATCGAGCAAATGCGTGAACAGATCCAAAATATCGAATAGTTTTTTCACCCGTCCAACAATGTCTTAAAAGCCCTGTTATTTGCTTGTAAATACAGGGCTTTTTTATTTCCCCCGCCCAAATCGGTTTGCAGACGTCCGTTACCAACTGCCTGTTTAGTGGTGGGCAGAATGGTGGGCAGTCCCCTCATTTTTGCTCAATAAGCATTTTGCGGTGAGCAAATTGGTGGGCAGTAAGTTACCCAATTTTCGCATTTAACTCGCCACCACAACAGGTTAGCTGCTGATTCAATAAGCAAATCGGTGGTGGGCAGCCATTATTGCCCCCTCCATTATTTCAGCAACTATGGAGTAAACATGGGAAAACTCACAGCAAAACAGGTTATTGCATACAGCAAAGCCGACCCAAAAAAATATTCAGATGGTGAAGGTCTTTACTTTTGCGTCCGCAAACAAGGCTCGCCTTATTGGATGATTCGCTACACCACAGCCAAAGCAAGACGAGAAGCAACCTTGGGGCAATTTCCTTTAATGTCGTTGGCAGACGCCAGAATTGCCGCCGCATACTTTCGAAAGGAAGTACGTGACGGCATAGATCCTCTTCTAGAAAAACAGAAAATCGAGTTACCTGACATTGAAACCGTGGATCAACTGTTCCATGACTGGTATCGAACCGATCTGAGTAGACGACTAAAGCATCCCAAGATTCCGTATCGGGTTTACACCAAAGACATAAGCCCTGTCATTGGCATTAAGTGTATTGCTGAGGTGACCGCACGAGACGTGCGCGAAGTATTAGAACGCATTCGAGAAAGTAACCGCCCTACCATTGCCAACGACACCTTGATGTACATGAAGCAGTTGTTTCGACATGCGATTAAACTCGATTTAACGCTGAATAACCCCGCCGCAGCGTTTACCGTGGACGATGCCGGTGGCGTGGAGTCCAGTAAAGACAGGATGCTCAGCAAAGAGGAAATTCACTACGCCTTTAGCGTGTTTCATACCCATATCAATAGCTTTGGCCGCGATAACTACCTCGCTTGCTGCCTGTTTTTGGTGTTGGGCGTGCGTAAAAGCGAACTGTGCGAAGCCATGTGGCGTGAAATGGATTTAACCACGGGCGTATGGGACCTACCCAAGGAACGCAGCAAAACTGGCGTGCCGATAAGCATTCCCTTACCGCGCCAAGCCATTGCCTGGTTTAACGAGCTGCAAATCCGCGCTTGTGGCTCGCCTTATGTTTTCCCAGCCAGACGAGCAAGCCATCGTCCACATATGGGGCCAGATACGCTGAACCGCGCCATTTCTAAACTCTTTGGTCGCGAGCCAGGGCGCAAAAAACAGCCTCCCAATAAAATGGGCAAACTTGAACACTTCACCGTACACGATTTGCGCCGCACCTTTCGCAGCCTTGCCGCCTCTTTGGGTATTGCAGGCAACGTAGCCGAACGCTGTCTTAACCATAAGCTAAAAGGTGTTGAGGGTATCTACGACCGCCACGATTACTTTGAAGAGCGCCGTATTGCCCATCAAACCGTGGCTGATGTGGTTGAACCGCTAGTGAACTTTGAGCCACATTCGCAACAGCACGCAGGAGGGCATTAACATGCAATTTATGATGCGACTCGCCCCATTACCTTTCCAATAGCCGTGCTGGCAGGGCTTGGCTGGTGTATTGGCATTGCCCTACTCGAACAGTCTCATGGTATAGGCTACGCACTTACTCGGCATTGCCTGATGGTATTCGTGGTACTCGCTCCTTGGCTAATGCTAAAACTCATGTTCTACGTGATTGTCAGTTTAGGACGCAAACTGGGGCTCATCCCGCCTGCACGTCCAACGCACAGCTTGGGGTATGAAGAATCACTCTATTGGTTCAGAGTATTGGCCTTCTTCGATGGCAAACGCAGTCGCATGCCGAAAAGGCCCATCAGGCGAAACTAGCAAGCCCCCATTTGCTCACTTACCGTGGGCAGTTGGGACAAAGGGGCAACACTTGATACAGCGAGCTTTAGAAAGTGAATAAGAAGAAATTAAACTGCCCCAAGGAATGGGGCAATTGGGGCTTTGATTGACAAAATAGGTCACTAAACATAATCTTCAAGCCAATATGGCCGACGCCTCTGCATTTCTGTACGCGTCGGTTCTCATTTTAGCGTAGCGGTATGCTTCGTAAGTGTGTTTCGATTGCTTCAATCATTGATTTGCTAAGCGGTAAGTGCGTTTTTTCTTTCGCCCAAATTTCGTAGAATCCTGCCACGGTTTGCTTGGCGGTATCTAACACCAATTTTTCTGGCAGCATGGCTTTAGCCGCCAAGTGTGACAGCTCATCCAGCGTGAAATCACTGAATTTCTTGCTACGGCTAACCTTTAACGATGCACTATCGTCAGGGATATAAGGAATGGTTGAGACAAAGTCATAAGCAGGTGCTATCGATGCGGTGCGCTTGTCTTTGTAAATCACAGACCAATTCTTCAAATGCATATCCGCATTACCAATTAGGGTATTGAACACCAATCTGCGAGTAAATTCTGCAATGTCTTCGTCTTGACCTTCAATGCCGATAACCTGAGCAATATTGCGCATACTCGCTTTTTTGTACTTATCTTGAGGATAGACACCAAACACTTGCGCAAAGTCCTCAATATGTATCGCTTGACCATCAACACGATCAAAACGCTTGATCACAAACGCCTGAGCATTTTTAAAAGAGCGGCCAAACTTGCCAATCCCTTCTGGGATGTTAGCTATCTGGTTAATCGGTAATAGCTGCGTTTCTGGCACATCCATTCCCAACATTCGAGCCAGCTCCATCATCGAATATTCATTTTCTGGCACAGCGTCAAAGCGAGACGATGGCAATTTCACAATCCAAGAGCCACCTTTACCGGTTGCTGGAATGGTCAAACCGCCGTTTGCCTGTTGCACGGCTGAAAACTTCAACTGCACACCCGCCAATGAAAAGCGCATTGGCGCTTCAATTTTCGTTTCATCTTCAATGTCTTGATGCACATTAGGCGGCAGCGCTTCACCATCGGCCGGTTCAACCGTGATCGCGCCAGCTAAATCCTGCCCCAGTACCCACAATAAAAAAAACTCCCGCGCTGGATTAACACCGGCACGCTCTGCCAGGTAATTTCGCATGGTTTCTTCTGGCAAAAGGTTAGAGAAAAACGGAGTTAATTTGGTTTGGGTCGGTTTAAAGTTAGTCAGTAAGCCACCCAGTGCATCTTTAAAACCCAGCCCCAACACAGGCCGCGATTCGTCATGAATGTACGAATCCATAAAAGCAAAAAGTGTTCTGTCATTGCCCACGTTGGTGATCGTTGCGATGGGTTCGCCATAGAGCAACACGTTGAGCGTAGAAACATGATTAGTCATCGTCGTCTTCCCCTAACTGATATGCGGACGACATTGTCTCACCTTCGTCGATGCTCTCTTGGCTGCTTCGAATAATCGACTTGATAGCTGGCACAGACTTTTTAGGCACAACAAATAACTCTAGGTCGAGTACACGGGCAAGTGCAATCAAACTGGACATTCTTAAATCAACACCGCCAGACTCGATTTTCGATATATGGCTTTGAGGCACACCGGAACGCGCACTTAACTCTCTCTGGCTAAACCCTTTTCGTACCCGAGCTTTTCGAAGACTTTCTAGAATCTGCTCTGTTACATAGCTCATTTCGATATGCTTTAATACATCAATTAACAACAATCATACACAAAAACATATCATCCTAATTCGAATACCACAAGAATGATTAGTTATTACACATCAAAAGCCTATGTTTGATATGCAACTATAGATAAAAGTAACATCTACTCTCATTTACTGTGGGCAAATTGGACAATGGAGCAGTAATTAGAACAGTTCGCTTACAAAATACCACACCCAGCTTTAAGCTAAATCAACCAACCCAATTACTTACTTTGATCAGCTGATGCAATCCCCCCCTGTGCGTCATTTGCCATTTCATGAGTTTAAACAGTCGCCACACACTTCCCCATGCCTTTACCCCCATACGCCAAAACCACTATCCGTTTGGCTTTTGGATCGAAACGCCAAACAGGGAAACTAGCCCAATTACTGTTTGGCGTCTCGATTGAAATCCAACGCTGGTAGGCCTTGCCACTACTGGCTTAAAGAAAGGTTTGGCACTTTTTGCCCCCTAAACCGACCTCGGCATCAAAGTACAAACCGTTTGATTTTTTAAACCCAGAATGCAAACGATCGTTTGGCGTCTCGATTTTTTTGCACTTGGCGAACGCAGCCAAACAGCGGTGTATTGGACGATGTATTTCAAACAGTTAGCCTCGCACAGGTCACAACGAAAAGCCGATTTGACTGGTTAGTTTGATGGCCATTTCTTTCATCTATTTCACCACCGAGTCTGCACCCGACCACTGAAAATAGACGGCATGAAAAACCAACAAGGTGACAAGTGACGTGTTATGGGCAAATGGCAACGATTGGGATAGAGAATGGATACAGCAGGTGGTCGCTTTGCTGGTTGGGCAAGGAGCCTTTACCCTCTACCCAGCATTAAGCCAGTGCGAGAATGCCGCCGAACGTTTAACCCGATGGCTGGCCTATCAGTTACCGCGCGTTAAACAAGCACACCCTGGCTGCCCCATTCACCAATGGCTGAACAGCATTGGCGCACAAGTGATCGTGGAAAAGTGGCACAGCCCCGAGCAATGGCCAAACCTGTATTGGCTGCCTTTACCTGAGGTTGATAGCCATGCGCAAGGCGGATTAGTCTTGCTACCAGCGCATTTGTTATCCGCACATTTATTACCGACAGATAGGAATGGCACGAGTCAAACCAACACATTGCAAGCAAACGCGCCCGCCAACGCCTGTATCTTTTGGTGCATTTCGCCTTTATCTAAAACAGGAAAGCGCACTACCTTGCACCCCAAACAGCAAAACCGCGCTTTTTGCCTGCCCAGTTCGCCGGAGCAAATAGGAAAATCATGCACAGGGTTATTACTGAGAGGTTTGAAAAAAGAAAGCCAAAAACGAAACGGCAACGTGATTAGCCACCAGATCAACCTAGCGCTGCTACACCATCTTTGTGGACCGAAGAATGATGTGTGGTTGAAAGCGAATCTTGGTCCCATAACTCATTACGGCACCAAAAATTAGAAGCCGGAAAAAAAAGTAACCCCTCACAGGGCGCTGATCTAACGGGTAGCGGGAGGGGTGTTGTTGGTGCGATTTTAATATCAAAAGCGCCAAATAGCTCGATATTATTTGATGTCGATTTTACTTAGCAGTTGTTCGGAATAACCGGACAGCTGCATTTTCGGCCAATTCATCTTCTGCATAATTAATAACACTCGCTCACACCATTGCCGCTTCGTACACTTTTTCAACCTCGGTAAATTTAGTGACGCTCTCTAAGCGCGTTAAGGTTGTGAGTTTCATCGAGTTTTTCATTGGACGATGCGGCACATTAGTCACTGGCTTTTGCAGTGAAAGTGGTTTGCCTAACTCAAATAAATAATACAAATCAGCAGAACCTGACTTCTTACCCGCTTGATCTTCAGTAATGGCGTAGCGTGGTAACACTGTGACTCGTTTAACCGGCCAAAGTTTGTCAATTTGCTTGGTTGAGCTTTGAGTATCTGAGGTAGACGCCAACGCTAAATAGCGAATTTCCTCGGCAATATGCTGCTTAAATTTCTGCAAAAACGTGCTTTGCGGTAGGTGATACCACAGCGCTGTGCCTTGCTCAAATTGTTCAAAGTAGCCATTATCACGGCCACGTTGCCCACCCAATGCCACTGTCATCGTCAAATCAGGGTACAGTACTTGGCGCATGCCGTAATAAGGTATGCGTGCAGCGTCTTGTACGTAGAGCCTTTCCGCCATACCAGCCACGGGATACATGGTCTCATTGCCTTGCCCTGTTTGTGCATTCGGTGCTGTGCCAATTTGGGCTTGCAAGAACTCTAGCAACCACTGGTGACCGGAATAACGGCTCTTAGTCTGGGTAGGATCAGTTTGACTCAGTTCGTTTTGGCTAGGCCTATTTTGGCTAGGTAAGAGAGCAAATGCGCCAATACCCACTTCTTCTATCGCGACTGCGTAGGGGTTGGATGTTGTGGCTTGGTCAAAAAAGCCTGGGTATAAAGCAAACGCACCAAAAACAGGACGGCTTTTTTTAGCTGGTTGGCCAGCGTTTCCACTTGATGATTCATGTCCGTGAGGTTCTGATAAACGAATCAGTGCATCCCGATAACGGTGCATTTGGTTAATGGCATCGTCTGGTACGTAATCGGTACTTTCAATATCTTCGCTGTTATCATCAAAGCGGCTTTTCTCAGTTTTAATGCGGTATTTAGCATCGAACAGCCAAATAAACTGCTTTTCTTCTGATGAGTCTGGTTTTGTTAAATCGGCGCTTTTAGGCAGTGTCACTTCCAACACAATATCCGGCTCTTGGTTCACTAAGTACGAGCGGATTGATTTTCCTTTTTTGGTAAATTTAGGCTCGTGTGCCAGCCTAGCGGTCACGCCATCACTGCGTTTAAAACGAAAGGCACCGGCAAAACCGTCTTTTAGTTGGTACTCAAAAAAGTCATTTTGGGCTAGCTTAGTCGCACTGTTTTCCACCAATTCAAAGCCGAGATCCTGCTCTAAAATCTGTTTCAAACACAAAAAGCACCACACTTCGTAAATCTCAGCCACTGATTTCATTGAAATGCTCGACTGATTGCCAAACACATCTAAATAAAATTTCAGCTCCTGCCAAATACGATACACCGCGCTGTAACCAGTTTTTTGCTGTAGCACTAAGGACT
>NZ_JATABG010000042.1:0-13999 GCF_036533755.1 Vibrio sp. M260118
CGATTCTGGCGACTATATGTACCCGTGGTTTTGGTTTTGTGCTGGCACTGGCGTTGTCCAACAAGAACATCAAAGCGAAAAAAGCGTGGCGTTTCGTTTTTATTTTACCTTATGCGATTCCCGCTTTCGTTACTCTGCTGATGTTCCGACTGCTATTAAATGGTGTCGGTCCGGTCAATGCAACCCTGAATAGCTGGGGCTTTGATTCCGTTGCTTTTCTCTCCGATCCATGGATGGCGAAAGTCACGGTGATAGCGGTCAGCGTCTGGGTCGGTGCTCCCTACTTCATGCTGCTTATTTCAGGAGCCTTAACCAACATACCTCAAGATCTTTATGAGGCTAGTGAGGTCGATGGCGCCAACAAGTTCCAGCAGTTCAGGGAAATCACCCTACCGATGGTGTTGCATCAGGTCGCTCCTTCTCTGGTGATGACGTTTGCCCATAACTTCAATAACTTTGGCGCAATCTTCCTGTTAACCGAAGGCGGACCGATCAACCCTGAGTACCGATTTGCAGGGCATACCGACATCTTAATTACCTGGATTTACAAACTGACACTCGACTTCCAGCAGTACCAAATCGCCTCTGTGATTTCGATAATTATTTTCTTGTTTTTGTCAGTGATTGCGATCTGGCAGTTCCGACGGATGTCTTCGTTTAGCGATGATGTGGGGATGAAGTAATGAAGTTTCTGTTGCAAAAATTAGCCACAGGTTTGGTCTATCTGTTCCTGTTAACCAATGCATTACTGGTTTTAGGGCCGGTTATCTGGACAGTATTGGCGTCCTTCAAACCGGGCAGCAATATGTTCAGCTCCTCGTTTTCCGGTTGGAGCTTTTCACTAGAGCATTATGTGGCGCTGTTTCAGGATACCCCTTATTTGCAGTGGTATCTCAACACCTTCGCTCTGGCAACGGCGAATATGCTGATTTCTCTGGTGGTGGTCACCATGACCGCTTACGTGTTCTCACGCTATCGATTTAAAGGCAAACGCAATGTCTTGATGGGTGTGCTGGTATTGCAGATGTTCCCTGCGTTCTTATCGATGACAGCGATTTATATCCTGCTATCGAAACTTAATATGATCGATACCTACGCCGGTCTGTTGTTTGTCTACGTCGCTGGCTCGCTACCGTTTATGACTTGGCTAGTGAAGGGTTACTTTGACGCGATTCCGACTTCGCTCGATGAGGCAGCAAAAATCGACGGTGCAGGGCATATGACTATTTTTATCGAGATCATCTTACCTCTGGCGAGACCTATCTTGGTGTTTGTCGCTCTGGTGTCATTTACTGGCCCGTGGATGGACTTCATTCTGCCAACTCTGATCTTACGCAGTGAAGAGAAAATGACTCTGGCTATTGGTATTTTCAGTTGGATCACCTCTAACTCGGCAGAAAACTTCACTCTGTTTGCCGCAGGCTCTCTGCTGGTAGCAATACCGATCACTCTGCTTTTTGTTGCGACTCAAAAACACATCACCACAGGCTTAGTGAGTGGTGCAGTAAAAGAATAATAACAGGATCTAATTTATGATTACCCGAAGCTCACTAACACACACAGTTAAAAGTGCGGACAGCTACGCTTACGATGAGCAGACTCTGCACCTGAGACTTAAATGTGCCAAAGACGAAGTTGAGCGCGTTAGCTTATGGATAGGTGACCCTTACCGCTGGGCGGAAGGAGGCTTGGACGGTGGTAACCTGGGCGGCAGCGATGCTCATGGCTGGGTCGGTGGCAACGAAGTTCCAATGGAACGAGAAGGTGTCACCGAACATCACGACCACTGGTTTGCGGAGTTTACACCGCCTAAACGCCGCAGTCGTTACGGTTTTATTCTCTACGGCAAAGATGGTGAAAAAATACTGTTTGGCGAGAAACGTACCGTTGACTTAGACAGCAAGGCTGCGGAAGAAACTGAGCTGAGCAATCTGAGCAATTTCTTCTGCTTCCCTTATATCAATCCAAAAGATGTTCTGGTCACTCCACAATGGACCAAGTCAACCGTTTGGTATCAGATCTTCCCTGAACGATTTGCCAACGGCAGACCAGAAATAAGCCCGAAAAATGCTGAGCCATGGGGAAGCGTTCCTACCTCAAGCAACTTTATGGGCGGTGATTTATGGGGCGTAATTGAACATCTCGATTACCTTAAAAATTTGGGGATCAACGGACTCTATCTGTGCCCAATCTTTACTGCCAATACCAGTCATAAGTACGACACGGTTGATTACTTCAATGTCGACCCTCACTTTGGCGGCAATGAAGCATTCAGAGCTCTGATTAAAGAGGCGCATGATCGAGACATGAAAGTGATGCTCGACGCGGTGTTCAATCACATCGGCGATCAACATCCGTTCTGGTTAGACGTGGTTAAAAACGGCGAAAAATCTCAATACGCAGACTGGTTTTGGATCAATCAGTTCCCAGTTTATCCCGACACTGACAAATCGGAGTGGGACTGCTGGAACTTCAACTACGAAACGTTTGGCAACGTACTTGAGATGCCAAAGCTCAACACTGAACATCAGCCATGTCGTGAATACCTGTTAGATGTCGCTCGCTACTGGGTAGAAGAGTTCGACATCGACGGCTGGAGACTGGATGTCGCCAATGAAGTTGACCACCAGTTCTGGCGCGAGTTTCGCAGCGTAGTTAAGAAGGTAAAACCAGACTGCTACATTCTGGGGGAGATTTGGCACGAAGGTATGCCATGGTTGCGTGGTGATCAGTACGATTCGTTAATGAACTACCCAATGACTCAGGCCATTACCGATTACTTTGCCCTTGATGCCCAGAACAAACAGCAGTTTATGGAGACTGTCACAAGCGCTTATCTGGCCTATCCACGCAACGTTAACGAAGCGATGTTTAACTTGCTAGAAAGCCACGATACCACTCGCTTAATTAGTCTTTGCGGTAACGATCTTCGTCGGGCGAAACTCGCCTATCTGTTTATGTTCACTCAAACTGGGGCCCCCTGTATTTACTATGGCGGCGAAGTCGCGATGGAAGGGAGAAAAGGCATGGGACTTGAAGATAACCGCCGCTGTATGAATTGGTCTCCAAACCAGACAGAACTCGATTTCAAATCCTTTATTGAACAAATGATCGAGCTAAGAAAAGGCGATGACAGCTTTAATCAACCATACATCGACTGGATAGAGACTCATCATCCTACCGTTGTCGGCTATCAACGCGGCTCAAGACGCTTCCTGATCAACAACAGCGATTCTCCGGCCAACGTAACGCTAGATAATCGTGACATCAGTTTACCGGCTTACGGTTACTGGTACGACTAAGCAAGGGGAAAGCATGCATCTGGGGATCTCGATAGACAAAGTTCAACTCAAGGCGACGGTGCTTGATGAGCAGCTCAATACCGTATATTCGAGTCAGCAAAACCTCAATCAGACCGCGCTGGAAGTTAAACAGCAGGTGTTTCAGTTGGTGGACAACTTCCAATGGGCATACAGTACATTCTGTTCGATTGGGTTGGCGATGACTGAGGAAGTGCAAGTCTGGCTTGAGCGTCATCAATTGGCGTTACCCCCCCTGATTGAACAGCACTATCGAATCCCTTGTAGCAAGAGCAACTTCGTCGAAGCTGGTTTACAGAGTTCACCTGATGTCTTATCGCAGATAAAACTCGGAGAAGTTCTGTGCGTTGTACTCGATAACGAGTGCGAGCTTTACTCTTGCAGTCGAACTCGTCGAGGTATGTCTCAACGCACCATGCGCTCGATACCCTGGGCGCATGTTGCTCTTCCGGACTACGACTTTGTCCTTGATGGCCTCGTTAATAGCTGCATTTGTGCGAGTGAAGCGTGTACTGAACAGTTTGTTTCGGTTTCAGGATTGGAGCGACAGTATGAGCAGATCCTGCTTAAACGCGCCAATGTAAATGAGATATTTTGCGCACTAGAATCTGGAGACCCTATTGCCGCACGTACCTATCGACGCTACATCGATCAGCTGGCCCGCGCACTCAAGCCACATATCGAAAATAGCTTGCCAAGAAGCTTGCTAATACTTGGCAGCGTATCGCGCTATGCACTCATCTCGAGTGACCTAAAGGTTGCCCTTAGTCGCTATTGCAACCTCTCCCCCCTGCCAGCAATGCTGGCTCTGCCCTACGAGGATTTTTCTATTGCTCACGGAGCAGTTCAAACAAAAACGCAACTACTTGCACGTCAAGTTAGGCTTAGAGCTTAACCAGTGATAATCTAACCAAAGTGGAACACAGTATTGAATAATTTTAGAGGACAAACCGTGTCAGACTTGGTTACTAAGTTGATGAATTTTGGTTTTACGAAAACGGATTCCTTGGTCTATATCAACCTTCTCAAAAACGGTTGTGCCAGTGGCTACAAAATCGCGAAAGATATCTCTCTGTCGCGTTCTTCTGTCTACTCTTCTATCGATAACCTATACAAAAATGGTTATATCTTTATGTCCGATGGAGACACTAAAGAGTACGAAGCCAAATCTCCAGAGCTTATCTTTAATCAGATCGAAAAGAGTACCGTAGAAAACATCCATATCCTTAAGAAAGAGTTGTCACGAATGATGCTCACTGAGGAAAAAGAGTTCGTCTACAACGTCACTGGTATCGACAACTTAGTCCAGAAAGCCAAAGAGGTGATCGAGTTAGCTCAGGTAGAAATATACCTCAACACCGACTTCCAACTTGACCCAAGATTCTCGGCAGAATTGATTGAGGCAGCTGAGCGTGGAGTGCGAATTATCGCCTTCTCATTTAATCGCATCGCGGTACCTCATCCAAAAATTGAGCTCTACGCTCGCTCAGATAATGAAGAGACCGAGTATCCTTCCCACCGCTTTATGATTGTTGCCGATATGAAGCAGGGCTTAATGTTCTCTCATCGAGAAGAGACCGTAGGCTTATATACCAACAATCGTCTGTTGGTGAAAATGATTGCCGAGCACATTCACAGCGATATCTATCTCACTGAGTACGAAAAGCTGGCACCGGAAAAACGTGTGCGTATCGGTACAATCCACGAACTGGACAATGCCATGGTTCATGACGATATGAAGCGCCAGCCTCAGTAAATGACTAGAAAAAGGTAGAGATACAGGTGCCAAAAAGCCATTTAGACTAGAGGAAATCTGGTGAGTCAGAGCTCGACTTGAGTTAAGTGATAACCTTATGGCGTTATCTTTACTTATCCTCGCAATTGACAGGAAGTTACTTTCAAACAATCGATTATCGTTAAAAGTATCGGATATTTCATCTAATTCTTTGTAGTCCCTCGAGTTCAGTACGTTTAAAACAGACTGGAAATGATGTTTGTAGCGGCTAAACAGATTTGGAGGCTTTCTATACATAAGCTAATCCGCATTTCTCTAATTTAGCAAAGTCACTGACTCACTATTGTCCAGAACCGAGTTATGTAACTTTTGAATAGCTCAGTCTGTTTTGGAAAAACGTCATGAGTGGACTGTTTGTGTGGATTTGGTGTGCCTGGGGGGTAGAGCATCATATGGGTGGGACGTTATCTCAGACTATCAATTCTCTATTTTTTCAAATGCGTACTTATCTTTGATATAGGTATTAAAGTACGTACCATGGCTAGATGTTAGTAAAATTTTCGAGTAAACGGCCTTCATCCGCTCCTTTTTGTTCTTCAGTCATTTTGTGGAAAGCTACTTCTGCCACTTGGACTAAAAAACTTCATCTACGTTGTACGCGACTTGAACGTTTCGATGCTTTTCATATTGACCTAAGTGCTTATCCTGAAACCTGTCTAGCGTGTCTCTGTTGGATCGCGCGCCCTCAGGGTCGGTGAACATCCCATTGACGTAAAAGATTTGAAGTTTATCAACGTTATGGACACATTGAGCTTGAGCGAAAGAAATTAAAGGCATCATCGTAATCAACAGTGCCAACTTTGGAATATAGTTTTTCATCTAGTTTGAGTCTCCATTCAGTGTTTGAGGGCATGGATTCTCAGGCAAAACCATAGCGTCAAGGTCATAGTCCATGGCTTTAAATAAGCGTTCTTTACCCAAGCGGTAATAGAGTGCGCGATAGATTGAGTTGGCATACAGTTGCGCTGGGGTTTCGTCGATCCTGCCTTCCGATAGCAATTGCTGTGCGCATTTCTCGAAAGCAACAATACTGTTGTATTTCACGGTTGCGTCTTCTTTCGAGATCTCAATCGTCTCTGCCTCTCTGAGTCCCAGCGTATGGAGATCGGCATATTCTAGACTGACCGCCAGGGCCAGTTGGACAATTTCAGGGTGATTGTATTTTTTAAGTACCGATGCTTTGTAACTGTCTCTGATGCCATCGTTATCGCTATCCACACCATGGATAGTGTCCGGTGATTTAGGGTTTATGTTGGGATCTGGATCTTCAATGGGTGTTGAAGGTTCAAGGTTAAAGTCTTCGAGTAATCTCCATGTCCCAGATTCGCTTGGGTATTCGCCCTTAACCCACCATTTGGCTAGGTATACGTCACCGTTGTAATTGACTACAGAGCCTCCCACATAGGCTTGCTCATGTGCATACATCGCAACATTTTTGCTATCAATATGTATCCAGCCATCCCATGAAATGTCGTTCACCTCGGGCACTGTACCTTGATTCCAATGAGATGCGACGAATGACTCACTGTTATGGTTGACAATGTCGCCGGCACTGTATGCGGTGTCTTTGTCCCACGACACGGACGCGAGCGCACTGGTCGATAGACTCAACCCTATGGCTAACGCAACTAGCTGCTTGTTCATAATTCTTCCTTAAAAGTGATTTCAATGCCTTCTTTACAAGATGAGTAACTAACAGAGTCCAATGGCTGTTCGTATTCATCTAATAGAGAAATGGTGTCGCCCGAGTTGTTGAGCGTTACTCCAGCTGGAGTCCAAGAGTCAGGTCTAAAATCGTGTTCAACTGCAAATCTATCTCGAACCTTCTGAAGCGCGACAACATCAACGCCGTAGAGGTTGCGGACGACTTCATGAAAGTGTTTTTGGCGCACTTTGGTTGTACACGCTGACAGAAATTTTGAATTGTAACTAGCGACGGTAAGCGAGGTAACTGATGTCGCATGAGCATCATGTAGGAGTGAATCAACCAAAGGGATGTATAAATACAATAATCGCATGGAGTACCTCACAATCTAAGATGGCAGTTACTTTATACAAACTGGTCTATCTAGCCTTAAAATGAAAGTAACATTGCGAGTAATCTTGGAATTATATATCTTCTACAAATCAGTGAGTTACAGTTTTGGTGTTAACGCGATCTAAGTGAGCAGCTATTGGTGTTTTGTCGTCATTAAAATCATTGGATGACTGTTTGTTTAAACGGAGGGCTACCAGTGAACTGATCTGCACCTGCGATACATGACACTTCGCTCAGCGACTTTTCCGTACCTTAAGTTATCCTCATTTACCTAATTTAAGTGATTGCTTTAAGTCACTTTTGTCCAAAGGAGTGTTTTGGGAGTAAGGGCAGATGCTTGTGGCCGACTCTCATAAGAGTTTCATTGGAACTATTTCCCTACAAACATACTGTCCATAGTCAAATAACAAGAGAAAGTTTGCAAAAAAGAACGAGTGTGCTAAAAATAGTGTATTGCAATGAGAGAGTGGTATGAGCAAAGGTAAAGTTACTCGCGAGAATATTCTGAGCAAGGCGTTTGAGTTAGCCAGTGAAAATGGGCTTGAAAGCCTGACTATCGGAGAACTAGCGAAGCAGTGTGGGATGTCGAAAAGTGGCCTTTTTGCCCACTTCAATTCGAAAGATAACCTACAAGTCTCTGTTCTGGACTATGCAAACCAGATCTTTACTCGACGAGTCATCGCGCCTGCACGTGAGCAAGACTCGATCTCCATTGAAAAGAAATTGACCTTGCTGCTTGAGAACTGGTTAGGTTGGAATCATTCTTTCCAGGGTAGTTGTATGTTCTTGGATGCGTGGAAAGAGACCAGTGCCAAGGATGAACCGACGCAGAAGGTGCTTAAGAAGTCGATTGCAACTTGGATCGAGTACTTGTCTATTCAAGTCGCAAAAGGGATTGAGAGCGGTGAGTTTCGCCAAGACCTTGAGCCCAAGCAAGCCACGTTTGAGCTGTATGGTTTGTATTTAAGTGCGCATTTGTTCTACTCGATATATGGAGAGCAGGCGAGTAAAGAGCACTTCTGGCAAGGGGTCAAACGTTTACTGACTGACTGGAAACCACTGATATAAAAGCTAAGTAGTGACTACTTGGCTTATTATTTACCTATAAATAGCACGGTCGTTCGCTTTTGGCGATAAGTAGGGACTGGCATCAAAAGGAAATCACCATGAGTGAGAAGATATACTTTAATACTTCGCAAAAATTCAGCGTGAAGAAAAGCTTGGTAAACATAACGACTCGTCTTCATCATACTCTCGCGCCAAATCATGCGAAGAGTACTGCGCGTAAGTTGTTGCTGACTCCTGCACGCACTAAGCCTAAGAATGCGGAGCCAGACGGTTTGATTAAAGGTGAAGTGGAGTCGAAAGAAGGGGTGCTAAAAACCTATCAGTTGGGTTCTGGCCCAGTTTGGGTTCTTACTCATGGGTGGTCGGGAAGTGCGAGTCAGTTTTATCCGCTGATGGAACATATTGCGAGCCGAGGTTTTACAGCATTGGCATACGATCATCCAGGGCATGGCCAAAGTGGCGGTGTTTACGGTCATATCCCTGCCTTTGTTCACGGACTAGAGGCGATTCTCGACAGTGTTGGTGAGGTAGCGGGTTTAGTTGGGCACAGTATGGGAACGGCATCGTCTATTGAGTGTCATCACCAAAAGCTGGTGGACAAGCCGTTTTTGTTGATTGCGCCTGTCTTAGATTATCTAGATAATTTGTTTGGCAGTGTTGCTCGTTCGGGTTATTCGATGCGATTGTTCAATGCGGTGGTCTCTGAGGTTCAAGAGGAATATCGCTATCCTATTCAATCTATTGACCCATACAACAAGTTAAAGCTACGCAACGCCCAGACGATTATTGTTCATGATGAGGGCGATAAGTTTACTAAGTTTGATGTATCGAAAAAGGCCGCTCAAGAGATGGAAAATGTCACCTTAGTCGCTACTCAAGGTCAAGGGCACGGCAGGGTAATGAAATGTCCTGAAGTGTTAGAAAGCTTTGATAATCTAATTGGTTAAACATGAATAAGGGAGACGGTGTAGTCTCCCTTATTGATCGCGAATAATAAAAGGGAAGCGCTCTTATAAACCAAGTAGGAACGAAATCTCATCCAACGGCTTCTCGGATTTTCTAAATGCGCTTGACGACAATAGGCGCTGAAAGATATGGAGGAAGGGTAGTTCGTAATCTGAAAAAATAGTCAGTCTATTCAGAGTGTTAACAACTGTAACCACGTTGTTGATGTGGTTAACAAATTCGCAAAGTAAAATATTACCTTAGGGGTTTGTGTGGGATCATTGCTTATGCCACAAGGCCCTTATAAGGAATATAATAATGAATAGAAATGATAGTGTCCCTTTGCCCAACAATACCCGTGAGTGGTTTTTCAACCGCAATAGTTTGATTATCCTGGCAGACGTTGCTCTGTTCCTCACTCTGTATTTCACCTTACCGTTTGAGCCGCAGGTGGTGCTCGGTATCAGCATGCTGCTGTTCATTGCCATTTTGTGGCTGACAGAAGCCCTGCACGTTACTGTGACCGCTATTTTAGTGCCGATTATGGCCGTCGCTTTTGGTGTTTTTGATACTCAAACCGCGCTCAACAACTTTGCTAACTCAATCATCTTTTTGTTCCTTGGTGGTTTTGCTTTAGCCGCCGCCATGCATCGTCAGGGGCTCGATAAAGTTATTGCAGATAAGGTGCTTATTCTGGCTAACGGCAAAATGAGCGTGGCTGTGTTTATGCTGTTCGGTGTGACTGCCGCGTTATCCATGTGGATCAGTAACACGGCCACTACTGCCATGATGTTACCTTTAGTGCTTGGTGTGTTAAGTAAGGTTAACTCTGAGAGTGAACATAAAACCTATGTGTTTGTGCTGTTAGGCATAGCATACAGCGCAAGTATTGGTGGTATCGCGACGATTGTAGGTAGCCCGCCGAATGCGATTGCGGCGGCGGAAGTCGGGTTGAGCTTCACCGAGTGGATGAGTTTTGGTGTACCTGCCACTTTAATCCTGCTACCTGTGGCGATTGCCGTTCTATATGCGATTCTTAAACCTAAGTTATCGGGTGAGTTTGAACTAAATCGTGAAGCGGTAAACTGGGATAAAGGTAAAGTAGTCACGCTCGCCATTTTTACCGCCACCGTCTGTTTATGGATTTTTAGTAAGCCAATCAATGCTATGTTGGGCGGCTTTGCTAAGTTCGATACCTTAGTCGCACTTAGCGCAATCATCGCAGTTAACTTTGCCCGAGTGGTGCACTGGAAAGACATCGAGAAGACCGCAGATTGGGGTGTGCTACTGCTGTTTGGTGGTGGTATCTGTTTGAGTAATGTTTTGAAAGCGACAGGATCGAGCGTCTTCCTTGCCAATGCACTAAGTGAAATGATTGCTCATTGGGGGATCTTTTTCATTGTTGCTGTTATTGCTGTTTTCGTGGTGTTCTTAACCGAGTTTGCTAGCAACACAGCAAGTGCGGCGCTGTTGATCCCTGTCTTTGCCAGCGTGGCAGAAGCCTTTGGTATGTCGCCGGTGATTCTATCTGTGCTTATTGCAGTTTCCGCATTGAGCTACGTGAGTATTTCACCAATACCATTATCGTCGCGGGAAGTTATACCTTAGAACGAGCAAACGACGTACTTAATAAAGGTTACGCTGATCTGGTCGCGTTTGGGCGCCCGTTCGTCTCTAATCCAGATTTGGTTGAACGTCTAAAAAGTCAAAAGCCACTGTCAGATCTTGACGGCTCAACACTATTCGGTGGCAATGAGCTGGGCTATACCGACTATCCTAGCTTTGTTGAAGCGAATGATTAGTAACTCTAGTTCTGAATAAGTTATCACTTTGCAGTATGCTAGAGAGTCAGAAATATTGCTTACTAATAAGGAATGACCATGCAGTTACTCTCTAATCCGAGCCTTGTTTCGCTTATTTCAGAACAGAATGAACAAGGGCTTGAGGTGACGAACCCTGCAACGGGTGAGGCTTTGGGTTATGCGCCAGCCTCATCTGAGCAAGAGATAGTTGATGGGATTGAACGCGCGCATATCGCCCAAAAAGAGTGGGCGGCTCTACCGGCAAAGACTCGCTCGAATCTCCTAAAGAGGTGGTACCAACTCGTTCTCGACAACAAAGATGATTTAGCAAAACTAATGACTTTAGAGCAGGGCAAGCCGTTTTCAGAAGCTCAGGGTGAGGTGCTTTATGGCGCAAGCTTTATTGAGTGGTTTTCTGAAGAGGCAAAGCGTACTTATGGAGAGACGATTCCTGCTCCGAGCCAAGATAAACGCATAGTCACACTCAAGCAGCCTATCGGTGTAGCTTGTGCCATTACGCCTTGGAACTTCCCTATAGCTATGATTACACGTAAAGCGGCACCCGCGTTGGCGGCAGGGTGTAGCTTTGTTGTTAAGCCTGCTGAGGCTACGCCTTTCTGTGCTTTTGCGGTGGCTGAATTAGCTTATCAAGCGGGTATTCCAAAAGATGTTTTACAAGTGGTCATTGGGCCAGAGCCGAGCAAGGTTGGCGCGATTTTTACCTCCCACCCGTTGATTCGTAAATTGTCATTTACTGGTTCCACTCAAGTGGGGCGTTTGTTGCTTGAGCAAAGCGCTCACGATATTAAGCGAACCTCAATGGAACTGGGCGGGAATGCGCCGTTTATAGTATTTGATGATGCTGACATAGATGCGGCTGTCGCCGGGGCGGTGGCATCTAAGTTCCGCAATGCAGGGCAAACCTGCGTTTGCGCTAACCGCTTTTACGTTCATAGCAAGGTTTACGATGAGTTTGTGGCTAAGTTCGATGCCAGGGTGCAGGCGCTAAAAGTGGGTAATGGTCTTGATAAAGATGTAACTATTGGGCCTTTGATAAACCAATCAGCTAAGGAAAAAGTTCAAGCACTACTTGATGGGGCGATTGAGCAGGGTGCATTGAAAGTTTCACCTGTCGAGCCCTTGTCTGGGCTGTTTATGCAGCCTGTGGTTTTGAAAAATGTCCGCCATGATATGGACATCGTACAGAATGAAATCTTTGGCCCTGTTGCGCCAATAATTCCATTTGATAGCGATGAACAGTTAGTCGAGATGGCCAACGATACTATCTACGGCTTAGCTTGTTACTTTTATAGCCAGAACATCCATCGGGTGTGGAAAATCGCCGAAGTGTTGGAGTATGGAATAGTGGGGATTAACGAAGGCATTATTTCCAATGAGGCAGCGCCGTTTGGCGGGGTGAAGCAGTCTGGTATTGGTCGAGAGGGTGCTAAACAGGGTATCGAAGAGTATCTGGAAGTGAAGTATCTATGTTTTGGAGGCAATTAGGGTTTTGGTGGTAATTAGGGATTTGGTTGCCATTAGAGCTTGGCCCACAGTGAACATTTAGCTAGAAAAAGCCCCTTAAACATAGGTTCAAGGGGCTTTGTTGTTTTTACACTGTAAAGCGATCAACCAGTTCGTAGAGTTCATTAGCTCTGTGGTTGAGTTCTTGGCTACCTGCACGGTTTTCGTTTGCAAGCTCGGCTGATTGTGAGCTTTGGTCAGAAATCACCACGATACGTTGTGAAATCTCTTGGCCGACCAAGCTTTGCTCTTCTGTCGCGGTCGCGATTAGCGAGTTCATATCCATGATGGTACCGATCGATTCTTGAATCTTGATCAGTGCTTGCGCTGCGGCATTTGCTTCATCAACAGTACTTGCACCAAGTTGTTGGCTCGACTCCATCGCTTTTACTGCATCGTCAGAAGCCGACTTCAATTGTTCGATCATCTGGTGGATCTCGCCAGTACTGTCTTGAGTTCGGCTCGCAAGCTTACGTACCTCATCTGCAACGACCGCAAAGCCTCGACCTTGTTCGCCAGCACGCGCTGCTTCGATCGCCGCGTTAAGTGCTAGTAGGTTAGTTTGCTCAGCGATGTCTTGAATAACCTCAAGGGATGAAGAAATGTTTTGCACATCTCCCTCAAGACGCGAGATAACCCCATTGGCTTGAGAAACTTCTTCTGCTAACGCTTCTACCGAATGTGCTGCCGAGTTAACAATGTTTTGTGCATCTTTGGCATTGTCGTCAGCTTGTTTTGCTGAGTCCGCTGCTTGGTTCGCGTTGTTTGAAATCTCACTTGCCGTAGTGGTCATCTCTGTCATTGCAGTAGCGACTTGTTCTGTCTCTTCACGTTGACCTGAAGCTAGCTCATCAACTTTAGCTGCGCGATGAGACATGTTGTTAGTTTCAGAAACCACTTGCTGGCCAACATCGCTGACGCTGCGGATGATGGTCTGCAGGCTCGCGACGAACGCGTTAAAGTTCTTACTTAAGTTAGCGAACTCAGGTGCTTTAAAGTCATCCATACGTGCGGTTAGGTCAGCATCTCCACTAGCAAACGAGCTAATAGATTCGTCAAACATCTCAAGCGGTTTCATGATGGTTCTGTTCACAGCAACTGCGAACACCGCGACGATTGCTGCAATGACGATACAAAAGACGATAGTGGCGGACAGAGTTGTACGTAAAGCGCTGGTGGTTGCGCTATCCATCTCTTCAATAATCGCATCAATATCGTCGGTGTAAAAACCAGTGCCCAGCATTAAATCCCACTCAGGAATGAATATCGAGTAACTTAGCTTTGGCAGAGCCTCCGTTTCACCAGGCTTAGGGAAGTAGTAGGTAGTAAACTCGCCAGTTTTAGCGTTGCGTATCAGATCTTGAATCAGGTAGTTGCCCTGTTTGTCTTGTAAGTTCCAAAAGTTCTCGCCGATACCTTTGTCACTCTTACCTATTGCTATTCGAACACCTTTAGAGTCGTATCCAAATACATAGCCAGTCTTGCCATACTCTAGGCTTTTTAATGT
>NZ_JATABG010000043.1:0-13990 GCF_036533755.1 Vibrio sp. M260118
CCTTTCAAACCAAAATTACTTTGGCTCGATTGGTTTTTGCACAAATTATTTGACATTTAAGCGCAAATGAGGGATATTCCTCGCCCTTAAATTGTCACTGAACTAAGTTTTTGGGAGTTAGACCCTTGGCAAATAGTAAATCTGCTAAGAAGCGCGCTATCCAGGCTGAGAAACGTCGTCAGCACAACGCTAGCCGTCGCTCAATGATGCGTACTTACATGAAGAAAACTGTTGCTGCTATCGAAGCAGGCGACAAAGCTGCTGCAACTGAAGCATTCGCTACAGTTACACCAATCCTAGACCGCATGGCGACTAAAGGCCTTATTCACAAGAATAAAGCTGCACGTCATAAGTCTCGTTTCGCTGCTGCAATCAAAGCTCTTTAATAGAACTCTGATTTCCCAGTGAAAAGAAAAAACCGGCATTCGCCGGTTTTTTTATATCTGTAAAATGAATTAAAGCAACTCACCGCCATCGCTGATGACGCTCTAAGAGCAATAGAGGTTGTGCAATAGTTGGATCATTGCTTTCACCTCTTCACTACTCAAGGTGTAATAAACGGTTTGAGCTTCTTTACGAGTATTGACCAAGCCATCTCTGCGTAGCCAAGCTAAGTGTTGTGACAATGCTGACTGACTTAGCTCTAACTTACTAGATAACTCTCCAACTGATAGCTCTTGGTTGTGTAGTAGACACAAGATTTGAAGACGCCTCTCATTGGCCATCGCTTTAAGCAACACTACCGCCTGAGCAGAGTTCTTTTCCATCTCTTGCAGATCCATCGACACTTACCTCTTCCTGTACTTCAAATTAACCACGGATTTCATCGCGAATATTTTAATCAACGTGGATTATGTCAAATATTAATTGGATTGTACCAGACTATGTAATAATACAAATAGTTTAATGCCTAATTAAATAAGCTAGTGAAGTCTGCATCACAAACATTCTTTACTGCAGGGTGTTGAATCATCCGCTCAGCAAATATGACATAGTACTCTTCTTTTAGCTCATCAATACGACCAATCAATTGCAGCGGTAAATCACTTTCAACTTCAGATACATACACGGAAGGCGCAAGGAAAATGACATCGTGATGATAGCGAGCAAATGACTTCATTAGTGCCACATCATCAAACTCACCCAAGATATTTGGTTGCAATCCTTGGCGATCAAACCATTCGAGCACCTTACGCCCCATTGCCGTACGACTGCCAGGAATAAGAAGCTTGCGCTGTTCTAGCACCGCGGGAAAACTAACGTCATCAACATTACCAGAACAGAAGAAGCTCATATCACTCTCACCTAGCTTCTTACTATAAAGGCCAGGACTTTGGCTCGAGTCAACAGGACAATCTGACAAAATCATATCAAGCTTATGCTGAGCAAGTTGCTCTAACAACATTTCATGGGTCGATTCAAAGCAGCGCAAGTGAATGCTATTGTCGTCAGGAACTGTAGTAAGCAGAATCTTACTCACCAGCCTTTTCGATAGCGCATCGGCCACACCAACATCAAATAGAATATTAGAACGTTGGCTGTAGTTAACGATATCGAGCATTTCATAGCTGAGGCCAAACATCCTATCAGCGTACTTAAAGACTAGTTGACCTAGCTCGGTAGGCTCAACGCTACGCCCATTACGTTTGGTCAGTTTGCCATCCATTCGCTCCTCTAACGCTTTTATCTGACCTGTGACAGTTTGAGGAGTGAGGAATAAGGCGTCGGCAGCTTTGGTAACAGAACCCTGTTTACACACCATCCAGAAATAGTAGAGATGGTTATAATTTAAGTGTGACATATAGAGTGTCTCTTTTTATTTTCATGTTCTGGTTATAGCAAATGCGACGCATGACAACAATAATTCGATAAAACCTACCATAACGACCAAAAACAATATTTTTACCGAATTATTAATTTCTAATATGACAAAGAACTGTCATAAAGCAGCAAGCAATGTAATTTTATTTGCCATTTTTTCGATTTCAATCACATCAAAAAAACCGCCAAACGACACCGATAAACATCAATAAAAACAAACAATTAAAACACTCGTAAAATTATAAGTACAAGCGATATTAGCGGACCTAAGCAAAAAAAAATCGCTTACACAGAACTGTAATATTACTGAAATATTTCCCCTCTAACATCGCCTTCAGATTCAACAACAGACCAAAACTAAGATTTTAACGGTCCACGGAGAAAATGATTATGAACCAAGCTACTACTACAGCAGCGCCAATTTCGAGCACTACTCGTTGGTTGCGCTGGGCTAACTTGGCATTCATGTTATACCTGCTGCTTCTTGCGGTTTCTATGGTAGGTAGTGGTTTCAAATGGGCGACTGGCGACCAAGCTAAAGTTCTTTTTGAATTCGCATCTCACCCTGTAGCAGGTTTGATGATCGGTCTAGTCGCAACAGCACTTATCCAATCTTCTAGTACTGTAACCTCTATTATCGTAGGCCTTGTAGCCGGCGGTCTTCCAGTAGAAACAGCAATTCCTATGGTAATGGGTGCAAACATCGGCACAACCGTTACTAACACTCTTGTTTCTCTAGGCCACGTACGTTGTAAAGAAGAGTTTAAGCGCGCATTTGCTAGTGCAACAATCCACGACTTCTTTAACTTACTTGCGGTTGCTATCTTCCTACCTATCGAAATGATGTTCGGCATCCTTGATAAGATCTCTCACTGGTTGGTATCTCCATTCCTAGCAACTGGTGATATGAGCATTAAAGGCCTGAACTTTATCAAGCCTCTAACTAAGCCAGTTGTAAGCGCAGTGAAAGAACCACTTGCGACGTTCGGTGACCAAGTTGGCGGTATCATGTTAATCGTTCTAGGTATCGCAACCATCTTCGTTGCTATCACTGTGATGGGCAAACTAATGAAGAGTCTAATGGTTGGCCGTGCACGTGAGATTCTAAAGAACGCTATCGGTCGTGGTCCAATCCACGGTATCTTCTCTGGTTCTGTTGTAACAGTACTTGTACAGTCTTCTTCTACGACTACAAGTCTAATGGTTCCACTAGTAGGTTCAGGTGTTCTTAAAGTTCGTGACGTTTACCCGTTCACTCTAGGCGCAAACATCGGTACATGTATTACTGCACTTCTAGCTGCAACAGCCGTTTCAGGCGAGTTCGCAGTATTCGCTCTGCAAATTGCTCTCGTACACCTAGTGTTCAACATCATGGCTACAGTATTCATCTACGGTATTCCTTTCCTACGTGAACTACCAGTGAAAGGCGCAGACCTTATCTCTGACATGGCTGTGAAGAATAAATGGGTTGTCGCTGGTTATCTATTCGCAGTGTTCGTTGCACTGCCAGGCACAATCCTAGCGCTGACAGCCTAATACAAAGACCATCGCTTATTTCAAAGCCCGCAACTTAGGTTGCGGGCTTTTTGTATCTATTGTTTAAACAGAGTAAGAAAGTTTCTGCCGCAAAATATCTGTAATGCTAGCCACAACACTCATGGCTAGCCTGTGCTCTAGTAAAGAAGTAGGATTTTGCTATAGAAACGTCATTACTCTGCCAACACAAATCTGATGAAGTGACCTGTGTGGCTATTGCGACAAGTATGCGCAGAAATAGCTTAGTGCTGATTTAACGGCTAAAATCACCTCAAGCGACTTGGTAAGCAATAGCTATACAGGTTACCGCTCTCCCAATAACAAAAAAGCGCCGGATTAAACCAGCGCTTTTTACTCACTTCAGAACTCTTAAACCGAGAATGGATACTTAATTGGGTCGTGGTGCTCGTAACCCTCAATCCAAAAGTCATCTAATGTTACCCAAGTTTCCAAATCTTCTAGAGACTTAACCTCTGGGTTGATATGGAACGTCGCCGCTTTTAAAGGCTCACGTTTCAATTGCACATCACGCATCAGTTCTAACTGGTCTTCATAGATGTGCGCATTAACAATCTTATGGTATGCCTGGCCTGCTTTCTTACCAGTGATCTGGGCCATAATCGCTAGGAACACATACACTTGAACCATATTGAAGTTCAAGCCAAGAGGCACATCACACGAGCGTTGGGTGCTGTTTAAGTACAGAGTATCCCCTAGCAGTGAGAAATGGTGGTTATACATGCAAGGACGCAAGCAGCCCATGTGGAACTCACCCGGATTGTAAAAGTTTAGGATCTCACCGCGATCATCAACACCGCGTGTTAGGTCATCAACAATTTTACGCAGTTGGTCGACATGGCCACCGTCCGGCTTCGCCCAAGCACGGCCTTGAACACCATATACGCGGCCCATGTCATCTTCACCCTTACGATAAGGATTGTTAAGCCAAGCATCATTTAGGTTTGCGTTAGCATCCCATGTTTTCGTACCAAGATTGCGGAAATCTTCTGCATTGTCATAGCCTCGGATATAACCAAGTAATTCAGCTACAGCAGCTTTCCAGAAACTTTTACGCGTTGTCACTAAAGGAAATTGATTGCTAGCCACATCGTAACAAAGATCCGCATTGATAACCGTCAAGCAACGTTTACCTGTACGTTCATTTTCAACCCATTCGCCTTGGTCAACGATACGCTGACAAAGTTCTAAATACTGTTTCACTCTATTATCCTTAGTTGCTTGCGACGGTCTTACTGTTAAATTTATATGCCCAGGCGACCATTAGCGCGCCACCAATAACCATTGGTAGCGATAGAATTTGTCCCATCGAGATAAAATCACCAAATAGCCCTAAGTGCGCATCTGGTTCACGGAAGTATTCGACGATGAAGCGGAATGTACCATATCCAGCCAAAAATAACCCTGAAACAGCACCAACAGGTCGAGGTCGCTTGATAAACCAGTTGAGGATAAAGAACAACACAATACCTTCAAGAATGGCTTCATAGAGCTGCGATGGATGACGCGGTAAATAGCCGCCACTTGGGAACATTACAGCCCAAGGCACGTCTGTCACACGCCCCCAAAGCTCATCATTCATAAAGTTACCGACACGGCCCATACCTAAACCAAATGGCACCAATGGCGCGATAAAGTCAGCCACACCAAAGAAAGTACGACCGTTTTTCTTCGCATACCAGAACATGGCAGTAATCACACCAAGCAAACCACCGTGGAAAGACATTCCGCCAGTCCATACCTTAAACAAGTACAGCGGGTCAGCCAGGAATAGGTCAAAATGGTAGAACAACACGTAGCCGACACGGCCACCTATCACGACGCCTAAAAAGCCAGCGAATAGAAGGTCAGATACTTGTTCACGAGTCCAGCCGCTATTTGGCTTGTCTGCGCGACGATTGGCCAACCAAAGGGCAAAAGCGAACCCCACAAGGTACATAAGTCCATACCAGCGAATAGATAAAGGACCAATAGAGACAAGAACGGGGTCGATAGTTGGAAAGGTTAAATATCCCTGAGACATAGGAGGACTACTCTTTTAATAAAACTGACGAATTAAGGTGATTATTGATGAGAGTGCACTATAACAACATAGTTCCTGCAACGAACATTAAAAATACCGCAAATACTTTTTTCAATGTTGGAGTCGGCAGCGATGTTGCTAACTTAGCTCCAATGCGAGTAGTCAACATCGAGGTCGAAGCAATGGCGATCAACGCAGGTAAATAAACATAGCCAACACTGTAAGCGGGCAATGCTTCCACTTGATAACCATGCAGTATGAAACCAATCATTCCAGAAATCGCGATCAAGCATCCACAAACAGATGATGAACCAACGGCTTTACGCATCTCGATTCCATGACTATTGAGGAACGGAACTGACAAGGAACCACCTCCAATACCCGCTAAGCTAGATACCACACCGATACCTGTTCCATATGCTATCGTAGCAGCGCTACCCGGCATGGTTCTTTGTGATTGAGCACGAATAGAAAATAGCATTTGAATCGCAAGCAATAACACTATCACGCCAAACACTTTGGGCAAATATTGTGTCGGTATCCACTCGGCGACATTCGCGCCCAGGAAACCTCCCACAATGACACCGGGCATCAGCCACTTAACAACAAACATGTCCACGTTGCCCAGTTTGAAATGATTGACTGCTGAAGAGGCAGAGGTGGCAATAATTGATGCAAGAGAAGTGGCAAGCGCAATGTGCATGCTAATGTCTGCATCTATTCCGGCCATAGGTAATAGCAACAGTAAAGCAGGGACAACAATCAAGCCACCACCTATCCCCAACAATCCCGCCATTACCCCGACAAAAGCACCAAGCAGCAGGAGTGAAAAAAGTAACTCTATTGACACAGCAATCCCTATTTTTTGCCCGCTCGGATAAAGCCAGCAAAGCCTTTGTTCTCAAAAAAGTCCTGCATAATAGCATAAATACTTTGCCCATAAGGCTGCTTCAATGCTTTATCTGCTAGTAAACATAGCTCTTCAACTTCAGTATGTCGCAATAGGTATTTCACTTTAGCGACATTGGAGGTATTCATACTTAGGCTACGATACCCCAATCCGACGGCCAACAAGGCCCCAATAGGATCACCAGCAAGCTCACCACAAATACAAACAGGAAGGTTGAGTTTCTTACACGTTTGATGAATATGACTTAGTGCCATTATTACTGACGGGTGCATTGACTCATAAACATCAGCAACTCGGGCATTATTTCGATCTACTGCAAGTAGATACTGAGTAAGGTCGTTAGTGCCAATTGAGACGAAATCTACCTTACTGGCGATTAACGGCAGCAGATAGATCATTGATGGCACTTCTATCATCACGCCAATTTGGGGCATTGAGATTTGAGCATCGAGTTCGACAACTTCTGCATACGCTCGCTCGATAAGCTCAATGGCATCATCCAGTTCCTGAGCGCCGGACACCATTGGCAGTAAAATACTCAAATTGTCGTGCTTAGAGCTGGCACGCATCATAGCGCGGATCTGCATTAAAAAGATGTCAGGGTGGTCTAACGTAAAGCGAATTCCGCGCCAGCCTAAAAAGGGGTTATCTTCTTCGATGGGTAGATAGGGTAGCGCTTTATCACCACCTACATCGAGAGTGCGCATAACCACACGTTTGTTTGGATAACTGCCCAAAACAGCTTGGTACTGTTGAGTCTGCTCTTCTTCAGAAGGGAATCTATGTTGCAGCAAAAAAGAGATTTCTGTGCGATATAGACCAACGCCGTCAACACCTTGGTTAATGGCAATATTGGTATCGGCGCTCAAACCCGCATTGAGCATAACCTCAATGCGTTGACCATCTTTAGTAAATGCGGGTTCTTCAATGCGCTGATTGACCATATTGGCCAGTTCACGCTCTTCATTGGCAAGCTGTCGGTAGGCACGCAGCACCTGACGGTTTGGTGAAACCAAAATCTTACCGCTATAACCGTCGACGATACCTCGCTTGCCATTGATAGCCTTAAGATTAAGCGTCACTCCCATCACGGCGGGAATACCTAAAGCGCGTGACAAAATAGCCGCATGTGAATTAGCTGCCCCTTCAAGAGAAATAACAGCCAGTAGCTTCTCTTTGGGAATCGATGCTAATAACGTCGCGGTGAGCTCGCGAACCACAAGGATGACCGGCTTATCAATGATTTGTTTTTCTTGCTCAGTATTGTGTAAAAAGAACAGTAATCGCTGGCCTAACTCTCGAATGTCTTGCGCCCGTTCACGTAGGTAAACATCCGACATGCGAGCAAAGCGATTGGAATAAGATTCAACCACTTGGCGCAAGGCCCAATCAGCTCGGTCACCTTGTTGTATCTGAGCCTTAAGATCCTTACGCAACATAGGATCGTTGAGCAAGTGAGTAAAGAGGTCAAATATCGCTAACGCGTCTTTGTTGATCTCACTATCGAGCTTTTTACGCATGCGGCGGAAATCACTCAGCGCCTCTTCAATCGCTAGCAATAGCCACTCTTGCTCACGTTCAATATCGAGAGTGGAGGCCGGATAAACATTGCTAAGATCAGGTTGGGTGTCATCCCACCAAAATTCACCAATAGCGACACCAGAAGAAGCTGGTACACCTTTAATAGCTTGCTGCTTTTTCTCTAGTCGCCAATGACCCTGAGTCTGCGCATGGGCAATAATGACCGCCAACTGCGCTGCAAGTGTGACGAGGAAAGACTCTTCCATCTCATCAAATTGACGCGGCGTCTTTTGTTGGACAACAAGTACACCCAATACTTGCTTACGGTGGATGATCGGGGTTCCAAGGAAACTTTGGTAAACTTCTTCACCAAGTTCGGAGAAATACTTAAAGTTAGGATGTTTAGATGCTTCCGCTAGGTTAAGCGGCTCAGCGCTGCGCTTAACGAGACCAACCAAGCCTTCATTAAAGCCAATGTGGATTTTATCGCCTTTAAAGCGCAAGCCCTGAGTTGCCATTAACTCAAGGCGTTGCATCTCTTCATTAGCTAGATAGACAGTACAACATTCAGTGCTCATTGCACTACATGTCTGTTTTACCAAGATGTCTAAGGCTTGATGAACCTCTTCGACCTTAGAAACGTGTTCAACTATTTCCCTTAGTTGAGAAAGCATGCCTATCCTCTTCGGTGCTTACGTTTGCCTTTTACTTTGCGTTGTTTAAATGGCATCGCCATTGATGCAAACTCCTTCATTGCACGACGGTAAACGTCACGCTTGAAAGAAACCACTTGTCTGACGGGATACCAATAACTTACCCAACGCCAACCATCAAACTCAGGGGAACTGCCACGCATCATATCGATTCGTGATTCATCACAATCGAGTCGCAGCAGAAACCATTTCTGTTTCTGACCGATACAAACAGGTTTAGAATCCCAACGCACAAGCCGCTTGGGTAACTTATATCTTAACCAATGACGACTTGTCGCAACGATCTTTACGTCTTTCTTAGTAAGACCTACCTCTTCATACAACTCCCTAAACATTGCCTGCTCAGGGGTTTCACCTTCATCAATTCCCCCTTGAGGAAACTGCCAAGAGTGTTGTCCGTATCGTTTAGCCCAGAAGACCTGACCATGGCTGTTACAGATTACAATTCCCACATTTAAGCGGTAACCATCGCCATCTATCACTGGCCAACCTCTAATAAATTCTTAATTACAGTGATTTTTCCACATATCCCCAGTCGGAGCAAACTTACTAGTGTGACTAAGGCGGAAATTATTAACCTCCCACGCTTTATTGAATAACTTTTAGCCAAACTTAAGGTTACTCACACACCAATGAGACATAGACCACATTTATTCACCTTTTCTGTGTATAACTGTGTGAAAAATAAATGCGAAACTGATCAAGTCGCTCATTTATGAAACTATTTTTAACACTACCCGATACCACCAAACAAAAACAAACCAATAAAAACAGAACCTTAAATCAAATTGGCAACACTAAATACTCACTGAGCTATTCAAATTTCTTTACCAACACAGATCGGTTAAAGATCAATCAGCCCTTATCTTATCCACACACGACAAAGCCATTTCGAGTATAAGCCTAAAAATTCAAGTTTTTTTTGCCGCTAAAAGCCTGTTAATTCATACATATGTATAAAAATTTATTATTTTTCTTACACAAGCTGTGGATAACCAACAAACGATGATCTTTTATCCATAACGATCATTCACTCTACAGTCGTAATTCTTACTTAATTCGTTACAATGTGCTGATGTTCCATTCTTCTACATTGGTCATGAAGCCCGAGCCTACTTCAGAACAAGAACTACTTGAGCGAGCCAAAAGCATCGCAGGTGTTAATTTTTCAGATCTTGCCCAAGAAGCTAACATTGATGTTCCGCCAGATCTTCGTCGCGATAAGGGCTGGGTAGGACAACTTTTAGAATGGCATCTGGGCGCTACAGCAGGAAGTAAGCCAACCCAAGACTTTGAAAAACTAGGCATCGAGCTAAAAACCATTCCGATTAGCTACTCAGGTAAGCCATTGGAAACCACCTTTGTCTGTGTTGCTCCATTGATCGGTGTCCATGGTCTAACATGGGATACAAGCCATGTACGCAATAAACTCTCACGTGTGCTGTGGATTCCCGTCGAAGGCGAAAGAGAGATCCCACTTGCAGAACGGTGCATAGGCTCTCCTCTCATTTGGTCCCCAAGTGAACAAGAAGAGCAGCAACTGAAAGCCGACTGGGAAGAGTTGATGGAAATGATCGTGTTAGGTCAAGTTGAGCAAATTAACGCTCGCCATGGTGAGTATTTGCAACTTCGCCCTAAAGCAGCCAACAGCCGAGTGCTGACCGAAGCGTATGGAGCAAGTGGTAAGCCGATAAAAACGCTGCCAAGAGGGTTCTATTTAAGAACCCAATTCACAGCGCGTATTCTTGAAAACAACTACGTTTAATGGGTAGTGAGTGACATCTCTACGTCATAATAGAGCGGCCCATCGCCCGCCCCACACTCATCGTAGGCGTTATGCAAACGTAGGTAAGCTCTTTCCACACCAAGTCGTACAAGTTCCTCTTTCACCAACTCAAGCGAATCAAAGTGCATCGGCTCGTCATCAATTTTGACCGGCTCTACTTTGTGTTTATATTCGACGGCTAAAAGATATTGGGATAGGTCTGCACAGCCAATCACAAACACCTTGGGTGGTTGGTAACTATCTTTATGCTGACCATGAATCCATTTATCTAACTGACTTTTTTGCATAGTGCACCTCCATAAATCAGTATTAGCCAAGTTTAAAAAATTTGCGAATTTGTCGTCATTGGCTCTTTTCTAATCATACTCAGTTCCCCTATAGTGGGATCACATCCCCCGTAACGACAAGGAAGATCGATGCAATACAACAAGTTACCCCACTCCACTTTGGAAGTGAGTAAGATCTGTCTTGGCACCATGACCTATGGTGAGCAAAATAGTGAGCAAGAAGCTTTCAGCCAGCTCGATTACGCCCTTGAGCGTGGAGTGAACTTTATTGATACCGCGGAAATGTACCCGGTTCCACCTAAAGCCAAAACTCAAGGCCTGACCGAGCAGTACATTGGCAACTGGTTGGCTAAATCAGGTAAACGAGAGAAAGTCGTTCTAGCAACCAAAGTGGCAGGGCCGAGAAATGTCCCGCATATTCGTGACAACATGAGCTTAGATCGAAGAAACATTCATCTGGCGATTGATGATAGCTTGAAACGCTTGCAAACAGACTATGTGGATCTTTATCAACTGCACTGGCCGCAGAGACAAACCAACTGCTTTGGTCAGCTCAACTACCCATATCCAAGCGCGCAAGAAGAGGTTACTCTGATTGAGACTCTGGAAGCGCTGGCGGAACTGATAAAAGCGGGTAAGGTGCGCTATATCGGTGTTTCAAATGAAACGCCTTGGGGTGTAATGACTCTTCTTAGGCTAGCTGAGAAACATGAGCTCCCTCGAATCGTCTCGATTCAAAACCCATATAACCTGCTCAATCGCAGTTTTGAGGTCGGTTTGTCTGAAATTAGTCACTATGAGGGTGTACAACTGCTCGCCTATTCGCCCCTCGCCTTTGGCTGCTTGAGCGGCAAGTATCTTAATGGGGCGCGTCCACAAGGGGCTCGATGTTCATTGTTTGAACGCTTTGTTCGCTACTTTACTCCACAAGGAGAGCAGGCAACGCAAGCTTATGTCGATTTAGCTCGCCAACATGGGTTAGATCCAGCACAGATGGCATTGGCCTTTGTTAACCAGAGGCCGTTTGTCGCATCCAATATAATTGGTGCGACAAACTTGGAACAGCTTAAATCAAATATTGATAGTTTAGATGTCGTGCTAAGTGATGAATTGCTTCAAGGGATTCAAGAAATTGGGACGACTTACTCCAATCCTTGTCCATAATCTTTCATTGCAGAAATAGTGGGGCAGGTGAAGCGCCTGCCCCCTGTTTTACGTTGTTATTCGAGCACTTAATACACGACGAAGATGACGAACTCGACGTTCGGCTTTGACGCTATCTGGCTCAGTAAATCCTACCGGACGACCATCTTGTTCAAGTCCAATATCTCGCAACAAGTGCGCATTGTCCCAAGGAATATCGAAGGCGCTGCGGCGTAGTTTACGTTTCCATTGACGCTCTTCTCGACGAAGATCCGCTTTTACTAGTAAGGTGGCTAGTGTTAGGTATACAGAATGACTCATGAGTTTTCTCCAGTTGAGTTAGAAGCTGGGAAAAGATCAACGAATCGATAGATCAAAGGTGTTTTAATTCGCTGCTTTTCCGCAGCCAATTAAAAAAAGGATACGGATTAATTACATGGTTTTATCTAGTTTTCGATCAGCAATAAAAGAGTTGCGTTTAATAGCGTCCACCGCTGGGGTGGCTTGATCGACTGAGGCACAAACAAATGATTTAACGGTGAAATGTTTCATTGTGCGCCTCCTAGCTTATGTAATAATCCAAATTTGTTTGATGGGTTTGAGCCTTAGCTCATGGTTAAATTCTATGCATCACAGATTACATTTCAACCACTTTGTTGCATAAAGTTTCAAAACAAGTTTTTAACCTAAAATTCACCCGAGTTAGCTTTTTTGCATAAGATATTCAACTAGAGAATATATAAGCAACCATAGATAATAGCGCCAATAAAAAAGCCGAGCTACTTTTAGCTCGGCTCAATTTATTTACAAATCAATCAACTACACTGGAACGTCAGAGATCAGATTGTGTTTGTTTAACAAACGATACATTGTTGCACGTGAAACACCCAACTCTTTTGCTGCCATTGATACTTGACCTGAATGAGATTCCAACACAAGCAGTAGAGCGTCTCTTTCGCTTCTCTCTCGAATACTCTTCAAACTTCGGCGGCTATCGCTTCGTTTTGGCAAATCAAGATCCGACTCATCCAACATAACGGTGTCTGACATCAATACGATACGTTTGATCTGATTCATCAATTCACGAACATTACCTGGCCAATGATAGCGAGTCAGAGCACGTGAAGCCTCTTCAGTAAAACTGCGCGCTTGAGCGTTGTACTCTTTGGAGTACTCCTGCAAGAAATGGCGCGCAAGCAAAGAGATATCCCCCGCTCGCTCTTTCAGGCTTGGTACGTTGATACGCAGTACGTTGATATAGTGGTAGAGCTCCTCATTGAAGTCACCATCAATCAACGCCTTTTCAATATCAGCAGAGTTCGCCGCTAACACACGAACGTCCACCTCTTTACGGCCAGACTCAGTGTCTACCATACCCTCTTGAAGGAAACGCAATAAATTAAACTGCTGGGGTTTAGGCAAAGTAAGGATGTCGTTAAGGAGAATCGTGCCACCATCCGCTTTTTCGAGAATAGACGCAGCGCTAGGATCCTCTCGATTGATACCGAATAGATCACTTTCGATACGACGCTCAGACATGGCTCGACAGTTCACTGAAATGAACTCTTTGTTCGCTCGAGCGGATGTACGGTGCACCGCCTTTGCTACAGTCTCTTTACCTGTACCACTTTCACCGTAAATCAAGATGCTCACATCCGTTGGACCAATACGTTTGATCTGATCACGAAGTCGCTTTACAGGAATTGAATCACCAATTAGCCCCATGTCACTCTGATTGCCATAATGCGGCCACACTTTCTTCTCGAGCTTAAGCATACCAAGTTGGTGACCAATGGTGCTGAGCAGCTGTGCATCTGGAATTGGCGCAGTAAAGAAGTCGATACAGAAGTTAACAATAAATTGGCAGATCGTATCTGAACTCAGTTGAGACTCGCGAATAAAAGCCAACCAGCGTACCTGTTTATGCTTACTTACCAAGTTAGCAATGCCATTGAGGCTAAATTCATCATGGCTTAAGTCAACGATGCCGATACAAGGCCCAGTTTCCGTAAACAGTGCGTCGGCTTTACGTAAGTCACCACACTGGGTACATCTCCACCCCACCTGCTCTAAAACTGACAACCACGGCTCATAGGTTCCTCCCACTACAACCAACGATCCTGGAACGGAATCCATCCGGAATTGACTACCCATGAAGCTAGTTCCTTCTTATTGATAAAACGAATAGTGTGCATGTAAACACACATAAAAATGTATATGGTTACATTATAG
>NZ_JATABG010000044.1:0-13797 GCF_036533755.1 Vibrio sp. M260118
ACAATGTAAATACTGGCATATTTGGCGCCGTAGAATAGAAATAGCGAAAGCGTTGGTCGAGAGTCCGGCGCTTTTTTTATTTCGGAAACGGGAACGCACTTCGCTTTACAGAACCGCTCGTATCCCGCTTTAACTTCCTACCTTTGAAGGTTAAAATCTTCTTTCCATAACGTACCTTTCCATGAACGGAGTCCCAGTGTCAGATCCCCAGTTTACTCTTCAAGACGAACAATTTATGCGCCGAGCAATGGAACTGGCAGCACAAGCAGAAACCGAAGGTGAAGTTCCTGTTGGAGCCGTTCTCGTTAAAGATGGTGAAGTGATTGCTGAAGGTTGGAACCAATCGATTGGCGAGCACGACGCCACAGCTCATGCTGAGATGCAGGCGTTGAGAAAAGCTGGTCAAGCTCTACAGAACTACCGTTTGTTGGACACCACACTTTACGTGACGTTAGAGCCATGCCCGATGTGCGCGGGTGCATTGTTACATAGTCGAGTGAAGAGAATCGTATTTGGCGCTCCTGATCTTAAAGCGGGGGCGGCAGGCACAGTATTGAATCTATTTGAACATCAAGCGGCTTACCACTATGCAGATGTAGAGCAAGGCTTACTCGAAGATGAATGCCGAACGCAGCTACAGGCGTTTTTTAAAGGGCGTCGTAAACAGATTAAAGAACAGCGTAAAAAAGCGAGAGAGTTGGGACAGAAGGGAGAGTAGGTTACGAGGTCAACAGACCCTAAGCAAACATCTGAGTAAGATGTTTGCTCTCTAGGTTATTCAGCTAATAGCTGCATAAATGCACGGTGGCGCGCAATGACTTTCTTTTTGTTGTTGCTAAGCATGCGTTTACGGCGATTTGCAGTAACGGTCTTATTAAGGCGTTTTGACTGCATTTTACGTCTAAGCATAAAACAACCTCCTATTATGGTTAAAATAATATCAACGACGAACTGGGTAGAAGGCGGCTGATATTGAGACGATTAAAGTCTTATACCTGCACATTGTTACCATTTTAAGAAAGTTCGCAACTGTTGTTTGATACAAGATTATATTTGGTCTTAATGGTGGGAATTCAAGAGCGTCGCCTGAGACAGGGTGACGCCCTCACGGTTATTGATCAGCGCTGATTTCTTCGCTATCCGATGAGTCTTCATCCTCATATCCCGATGCTGCTGCCGAGACTGCATTCTCAGGTAACTGAATGACGGTTAGATCATCGATACTAATGTCTTGCGAGCTTGATTGCTGTTCAACATGGCCTATGATGCTCTGGTAGTAGCGACGTATGTTTTCCACATAGTTGCGTGCTTCATCTCCACGAGCAAAGCCATAGCGAGTTTGACTGTAGTATTTTTGTTGGCGTAGTAAAGGAAGACGGTCTTTAACATCTGACCATGCGTCTGGGTTGCCGCCTTGATGTTTGGTCATTCGTCTTGCATCCATCACATGACCATAGCCAACGTTGTATGAGGCTAAAGCGAACCAAATTTTTTCGTGCTCATCAATCGAGTCTGGAATGCGATCGACCATGCGACGCAGGTACTCGACACCGCCACGAACAGATTGCTCAGGGTCAAGACGGTTGGTGACACCGACACTTTTTGCCGTTGGTAAGGTTAGCATCATCATGCCACGTACACCGGTCGGTGATTTCGCTTTCGGGTTCCAATGTGACTCTTGGTAGGCCAAAGCTGCGACTAATCGCCAATCAAACTCTTCAGAATATTTTTTAAACAGCGGTGACCACTTTGGTAATTTTGAGTCGAGTGCACGAATAAATGCACGGGTGTCGACGTAATCAAAGCTACCCACATGGCCGATGTATTTCTCTTCCAGTGAGGCAAGGTGACCTGATTGATTCACTGAGCCAAAGAACTCAATCAAAAGTCCATATAGGCTCTCATCTTGAGAAGGGCGCAGGAACCAAGAGATAGGTTGGTCTTCGGTCAGCTCAAATGCAATGGCGATGTCAGGATAGATACGCTGAGAAAGTGACACTTCTACAGAGTCGGCGACTGTAAATCTTTGCTCGCCTTTTGACACCGCTTTGAGTAGGTCGTTGACGTCGGCATTTGAGTCAATCTGGTATGAAAACTCAGGATGCTCATCTTTTATCTGCGCAAGCGTGGTATTGAAGTGAGAGTCACTGACGATGCTTAGCACGTCTTGCCCTTCGTTCTCTTCAATCAGTTGTTGTTGCTTCGCAAGCAGTTGCTTCAAGTTCCTTGGACGCCATTTACCTTTCTTGTACACCAATTGTTGGCTGACATAGTAATAAGCGGGGCCTGGACGGAACTTCTGGAGTCTCTCTGGTGACTGGCTTAGGCCTGCGGCAATAATGTCAATTTCGCCATTTTCCAGTGCAGGGTAGAGGCTAGAAATTCGGTAAGCGGGTTTCATCTCTAGTTGGACACCCAACTCATTGGCAAATTCACGCGCTAGCTCGTAATCGAGTCCTGTTGGGCCATCAGGGCCGATATAGTAGGAGAGTTGATTGTTGAGCGTACCTACACGAAGTACACCACGCTCCTTAATTAAGTCGAGCTCACTTTTTGGCTCTGATTCAATTTGGCAGCCTGATAGAAGAATAGTTGTCAAAAGCAGCAAGCACAGTGGCTTTAAGTGACATAAAAAATACTTATTCATTAACGACGATCTCATACATCCAGTATGGCATTTATATCAGAGTGTCATAACAAGGCAAGCCAATCCGTATTTCAGCGGGAGAAGCATTGCTAAAATCTCATTCTTGCTGTAATTCAAAATTGACAAAAAAAATGACGCAAACGGTTGCTTTTGGTGTTACATCACAAAAATAAATCCTATATAATGCGCTCGCAAGCGAAGAGGTGAAATCGGTATAGGTTCGCAAGAGCTAGATTAACTTGTTGAATTTATTCCAATATTACCTCAGGTCATTAGACCTCAACCAATTGTATAAGAGACCTAAGCACATGAGAACTTTTCGTGGCTCCCCAGCTCTATCTGAATTTCGTGTTAATAAGCTTCTAGAGCTTTGTCGTGAATTAAGCTTGCCTGTGACTGGCATTTACGCTGAATTCGCTCATTTTGCTGATTTATCGTCAGACCTTGATGCTCAAGAAGTGAACAAGCTAGAAAAGCTTCTGACTTACGGCCCAACAATTGAAGAGCACGAGCCATCAGGTCTTCTTCTGCTAGTGACCCCTCGTCCAGGTACTATCTCTCCTTGGTCGTCAAAGTCGACAGATATCGCAAATAACTGTGGCCTAGATAAAGTGGTTCGTCTAGAACGTGGTACGGCTTACTACATTGAAACGTCTGCTGAACTTAGCGAGCTTCAATTGGTTGAACTAAAAGCTATCTTGCATGACCGTATGATGGAAGTGGTATTCTCGGCATTTGACGCTGCACAAGCACTATTCCAAGTGGCTGAGCCTGCACCAGTCGCGGATGTTGACCTATTAAACGGTGGTCGTGTTGCGCTTGAAAACGCAAACGTTACCCTAGGTCTTGCACTTGCTGATGACGAAATCGAATACCTATATGACGCATTCGTTAACAAGTTAGATCGCAACCCAACAGACATCGAGCTAATGATGTTTGCCCAGGCGAACTCAGAGCACTGTCGTCATAAGATCTTCAACGCAGATTGGACCATCGACGGCGTTAAGCAAGAGAAGTCTCTGTTCAAGATGATCAAGAACACTTTCGAAACCACACCAGAAAACGTACTGTCTGCCTATAAAGATAACGCAGCAGTGATGGTCGGTTCTGATGTGGGTCGTTTCTTCCCGAACCCTGAGACTCGCCAGTACGGTTACAACCAAGAGAAAGCGCACATCTTAATGAAGGTGGAAACGCACAACCACCCAACGGCTATCTCTCCTTGGCCGGGCGCTTCGACAGGCTCTGGTGGTGAGATCCGTGACGAAGGCGCAACAGGTATCGGTGGTAAGCCAAAAGCTGGCCTTGTTGGTTTCACAACGTCTAACCTACGTATTCCTGGTTTTGAACAGCCATGGGAAACAGATTTCGGTAAGCCAGGTCGCATCGTTAACGCACTAGATATCATGCTAGAAGGCCCACTTGGTGGCGCGGCTTTCAACAACGAATTTGGTCGTCCAAACCTACTGGGTTACTTCCGTACTTACGAAGAAAAAGTTAACTCTCACGCGGGTGAAGAGGTTCGCGGTTACCACAAGCCGATCATGATTGCTGGTGGTATGGGTAACATCCGTGACGAGCACGTGCAGAAGAAAGAGATCCCGGTAGGTGCAAGCCTAATCGTACTTGGTGGTCCTGCGATGAACATCGGCCTTGGTGGTGGTGCGGCATCTTCAATGGCATCTGGTCAATCAGCAGAAGATCTCGATTTTGCTTCTGTACAGCGTGAAAACCCAGAGATGGAACGCCGCTGTCAGGAAGTGATCGACCGTTGTTGGCAGCTTGGTGAAGAGAACCCAATTGCATTTATCCACGATGTGGGCGCGGGCGGCATCTCTAACGCACTTCCAGAGCTAGTAGACGACGGCGAGCGTGGTGGTATCTTCCAGCTACGTGATGTACCAAACGACGAACCAGGCATGAGCCCACTTGAAATCTGGTGTAATGAATCGCAAGAGCGTTACGTAATGGCGGTTGCGCCAGAGAACATGGAAGTATTCGATGCGATCTGTAAGCGTGAACGCGCCCCATACGCAGTAGTAGGCATTGCAACTGAAGAGCGTGAACTAAAACTGGAAGATTCACACTTCGACAACACGCCAATCGACATGCCAATGGACGTGCTTTTAGGTAAAACACCTAAGATGCACCGCGATGCGAAAACGCTTAAGGCGAACAACCCAGCGGTTAACCGTGACGGCATTGAGCTAAACGAAGCAGCAGATCGTGTTCTACGTCTTCCAACGGTCGCAGAGAAAACATTCCTTATCACTATCGGTGACCGCACGGTGACTGGCCTAGTGGCGCGTGACCAAATGGTTGGCCCATGGCAGGTGCCAGTCGCTAACTGTGCAGTGACTGCAGCAAGCTACGATACTTACCACGGTGAAGCGATGTCTATGGGTGAGCGCACGCCTGTTGCTCTTCTAGACTTTGGCGCATCTGCTCGCCTAGCAGTTGGTGAGGCAATCACTAACATCGCTGCGACAAACATCGGTGATATCAAACACATTAAACTGTCTGCTAACTGGATGTCTCCAGCAGGTCACCCGGGTGAAGATGCAGGTCTTTACGAAGCGGTGAAAGCGGTAGGTGAAGAGTTATGTCCAGCACTTGGACTGACTATCCCTGTGGGTAAAGACTCAATGTCGATGAAGACTAAGTGGGAAGAGAACGGTGAGCAGAAAGAAGTAACGTCTCCGTTATCTCTAATCATCACTGCGTTTGCTCGTGTTGAAGATGTCCGTAAGACAATCACTCCGCAATTACGCACAGACAAAGGCGATACTTCATTAGTACTTATCGACCTAGGTAACGGTCAAAACCGTCTAGGTGCAACAGCTCTAGCACAGGTTTACAAGCAGCTTGGTGATAAGCCAGCAGACGTAGATAACGTAGCGCAGTTAAAAGGTTTCTACCAAGGCGTTCAGACTCTAGTTGCGAACGACCAAGTCGTGGCTTACCACGATAAAGGCGATGGCGGTCTATTCGTTACTCTAGCTGAGATGGCATTTGCGGGTCACTGTGGTGTTAAAGCGAACATTAAAGCATTAGGTGCTGATGCTCTAGCTGCACTATTCAATGAAGAGCTAGGTGCAGTACTTCAGGTTAAGAACGAAGATTTAGACGCTGTACTTTCAACGTTAGCAGCAAATGGCCTTGAGGCATGTTGTCATGTAATTGGCTCTGTCGAAGCATCTGATGAGCTAGTGATCACTTCTGGTGACACTGTAGTTCTTGAACGTAACCGTACTGAACTGCGTACTATCTGGGCTGAGACTACGCATAAGATGCAAGGTCTACGTGACAACCCAGCATGTGCTGACCAAGAGTTTGAGGCGAAGAAAGACAACTCTGACCCAGGTCTAAACGTTGAGCTAAGCTTCGACGTGAACGAAGACGTCGCAGCGCCTTACATTGCGAAAGGTGCTAAGCCTAAGATGGCAATCCTACGTGAGCAGGGCGTTAACTCTCATGTAGAGATGGCTGCAGCCTTTGACCGCGCAGGCTTTGAAGCAACTGATATTCACATGAGCGACATCCTAACGGGTCAAGCTGCTCTAGAAGAATATCAAGGCCTAGTCGCTTGTGGTGGCTTCTCTTACGGTGACGTTCTAGGTGCTGGTGAAGGTTGGGCGAAATCTATCCTGTTCAACGAACAAGCGCGTAACCAGTTTGAAGGCTTCTTCCAACGTCAAGATACTTTCTCTCTAGGTGTGTGTAACGGTTGTCAGATGCTATCGAACCTGAAAGAGCTAATCCCAGGAGCAGACCTATGGCCACGTTTTGTTCGTAACGAATCTGAGCGTTTTGAAGCTCGCTTCAGCCTAGTAGAAGTTCAGAAGTCTGATTCTGTATTCTTCGACGGCATGGCTGGTTCTCGTATGCCAATCGCAGTGTCTCACGGTGAAGGTCGCGTAGAAGTACGTGATGCTGACCACCTAGCAGCGATTGAAGCATCAGGTACAGTTGCCGTGCGTTATGTCGACAACCACGGTAACCCAACGCAGCAATACCCGAACAACCCGAACGGTTCGCCAAATGCTATCACGGGTCTAACGACTCAAGATGGCCGCGTGACTATCATGATGCCACACCCAGAGCGTGTATTCCGCACAGTGGCTAACTCATGGTCTCCAGAAGGTTGGGGCGAGAACGGTGCTTGGATGCGCATGTTCCAAAACGCACGTAAGAACATCGGTTAATGAGTTAGTTGCTAGTTGACTAGAATCTAGTCGCTAGAAAGTTGAAAAGCGCAGATCGAAAGGTCTGCGCTTTTTATTAGTCTAGGGACTATTTTCTAGGAACTTGAAACTTTCTATGCTCTAATACCGCGCTTGCCAAGGGATGGCTAAATCCCTCAACAATCCCTTAGGAAATGAATATGTCGAACAATAAAAAATTCGCTATCCGCGTGACTGAGAAACGTAACGGTTGGTGCGCAGAGATCACTCGTCAAGTGACTTCACGTAAAACGTCTGTATCTAAACGTGAAACGGGCTTTGAAACTGAAGCAGCAGCACAAGAGTGGGCTGAAAAAGAGCTAGCAGGTTTCATCGAAAACCAAGCAGCGCGTAACGAACGTAAAGGTGAAGCGCGTAAAGTGCGCATTGAACGCGAAGAGCGTCTAGCGCAAGAAGCAGCGGAAAAGAAAGCACGTTACGAAGAAGCCAAGCGTGAAGCAGCACAAGCTGAAATGGATGATGAAGACGACTTCTTCGACGAAGAGTAATCATCAACCACTAAATGCCTCATCGATAACGAGGCGATTGTTTAGTACCTGAACGATCTTCGGTTACAAAAATCCCCGCTGACGCTGTTAGCGGGGATTTTCTATTTCTGGATTAGCCGTTTAGGTACTTAGCATGAAACTCTAGGTGCTGATCAATAAAGCTAGAGATAAAGAAGTAGCTATGATCGTAGCCAGGCTGAATTCGCAGCTCTAGATTTGCACCTGACTGCTGCGCTGCTTTTGACAAATACTCTGGCTTTAATTGCTCTTCAAGGAAATTGTCGGCATCGCCCTGATCGACCAAGATAGCAAGTTTTGAGCCCTGTTTAAGTAGCTCTGCTGAATCGTATGGCAACCACTCTTGCTGATTGTCACCAATGTAATTACTAAGCGCTTTTTGACCCCAAGGGCAATTGATTGGCGATGAGATCGGACTAAATGCCGATATGGAGCGATAGTTGTCTTGATTCTTCAAACCTATGGTTAGAGCACCATGACCACCCATACTATGTCCAGAGATCGATTTAACGCTGGATACAGGGAAGTGTTGTTCAATTAGCTTCGGTAACTCCTGAGTGATATAGCTGTACATTTGGTAGTGCTTATTCCACGGCGCTTGAGTCGCATCGACATAAAATCCAGCTCCTAAGCCAAAATCATAGGCTGCGTTTTCATCGTCAGGTACGTCTTCACCGCGTGGGCTAGTATCTGGCGCAATAATCGCAATGCCAAGTTCGGCCGCCTTTTTAAATGCTCCGGCTTTTTGCATAAAGTTTTCATCGGTGCAGGTTAAGCCCGAAAGCCAATAAAGTGTGGGTACTGGATTGTCCGCAGTCGCTTGCGGCGGCAAGAAGATCGCAAAGCGCATATCACAATTGGTCGTTGAAGAAGAGTGGGAGTATTGCTTATGCCAGCCGCCCGCAACCTTAGCTTGGCTGATATTGTTAATTGTCACTATAAAGACCCCAGTTCATATTGATGAAGCGTTTGTTTTTCAATGCCTTCTATAGGCATGGATGCCGATAGAGAGCTTACATGGATGTACTTGCAGCGTGCTTGAAAAACAATTGCTTAATCAGTTTATCAGAGAAAAAGGCCTACCATATGGTAAGCCTTTGTTATTATTAGTAGTCAGGCTACTGTTCCATATGCAGAACAGTACGGATAGACTCGCCTTTATGCATTAAATCAAATGCTTCGTTTGCTTGATCAAGACTCATGGTGTGGGTAATAAACTCTTGCAGACCAAACTCGCCCGCCATGTAGCGGTTAACGATCTCAGGCAGCTCCGAGCGACCTTTAACACCACCGAAAGCAGAACCGCGCCAAACTCGACCTGTAACAAGTTGGAATGGACGAGTTGAGATCTCTTGACCTGCGCCCGCAACACCAATGATGACTGATTCGCCCCAACCTTTGTGACAGCACTCGAGCGCTTGGCGCATCAAGTTTACGTTACCGATACACTCAAATGAGTAGTCGACGCCACCATCTGTCATTTCAACAATCACTTCTTGGATTGGCTTATCGAAGTTTTGTGGGTTGATTACGTCGGTAGCCCCAAGTTGCTTGGCTAGGTCAAACTTACTCTCGTTAATATCAATACCAATAATACGACTAGCACCTGCCATACGAGCGCCAATGATTGCTGATAGGCCAATGCCACCAAGGCCGAAGATGGCAACCGTATCACCTTGCTCGACTTTTGCGGTGTTGAGCACTGCGCCCATGCCAGTTGTAACCCCACAACCTAGTAGGCAAACCTCTTCAAGTGGTGCTTGTTTGTTCACTTTCGCTAGTGAGATGTCAGGCAGAACCGTGTACTCAGAGAAGGTTGAGCAGCCCATGTAGTGGTAAATAGGTTCACCATTGATAGAGAAACGACTTGTGCCATCTGGCATTAGGCCCTTGCCTTGAGTTTCACGTACTGCCTGACAAAGGTTGGTTTTACCTGACTTACAGAACTTACACTCGCCACATTCGGCGGTGTAAAGGGGAATAACATGGTCGCCAACTTCAACGCTCGTTACGCCTTCGCCAACCATTTCAACAATACCACCGCCCTCATGACCAAGAATGGAAGGGAACACACCTTCTGGATCTTCTCCTGATAGAGTAAATGCGTCTGTGTGACATACACCAGTCGCGACGATGCGGACTAGAACTTCTCCTGCTTTTGGCAGTTCAACATCGACCGTTTCACGTGTCAGCGGCTCACCTGCTTTCCACGCAACCATTGCTTTTGACTGGATGTGAGTCTGACCCGGTTTGATATCAAGTGACATGCTTCATTCCTTCATTGATGTTTGAGTATGGTGATGCTCTAAGAATAGTTGAGTAGCACCGTTTTGTTGGAATGCATTATAGGCATTTCACATTTAATGATAATCCGGCAAAATGGCAAAAGATAATTACATATTTGTAATAATGTTGAATGTATAGGTGAGATTGATGTCGGATTGGGAAGGCGTGACAGAGTTCGTTGCTGTGGTGGAGTCGCAAGGCTTCACGGCCGCAGCAAAGGTGCTTAATACCTCTGTGGCTCAAGTAAGCCGCAAAATTAGCGCACTTGAAGCTCGTCTTGGCGCTAAGTTGTTGCATAGAACCACACGAAAAGTCTCAGTAACGGAAGCGGGGCATACTTATTATGCGCACTGCCGTGGCTTAGTCGAAGGATTGCGAGAAGCAGAGAGGGCTTTATCTCAACTCAATAACATCCCTCAGGGCAAACTTAAGATCACCACCTCTATTACCTATGGTGAGCACATTATTGCGCCTCTGCTTAATGAGTTTTTGGCTCAGTACCCAAAAATTGAGTTGGACTTTGTTCTTTCGAATCAGAATCTTGATTTAATCGAGCAAGATTTTGACCTTGCTATCCGACTTGGTCATTTGGAAGATTCGAGCATGATGGCCAAGCGTTTGGCCTCGAGACAGGTTAAGGTATGCGCGGCTCCGAGCTATATTGAAAAATATGGCGAGCCTCATAGCTTGTCAGAACTGGAACAGCATAACTGTCTTATTGGTCAGTCGCAGTATTGGCGTTTTCAACAGTCTCAAAGTGGCAATAAAGCAATTGATAAAAGCGTAAGGGTGATGGGAAATTTACGTTGCAACAGCGGTATTGCGCTGCTTGATGCTGCGATTAATGGCATTGGCTTAGTTCAGTTGCCTGACTTCTATGTCGACGAAGCGATTGAGCAAGGCAAGTTGATCGAGGTGTTAGTTCCTTACCGCGAAAGCCAGCAAGGCATATGGGCGGTGTATCCGAATAACCGTCATCTGTCAGTCAAAGTTAGTCAACTGATTACGTTTTTGAGTGAGCGATTGGCATAAAAAAGCCCTACGAAAAGAGTAGGGCGTTTAAGTATCTGTTGATAGCTGATTATCTAAATTGGCCCGCTTCAGCAAGGAACTCAAAACCTGCTGTCGCCAGGCGAGCTTCAAGGGCAGCTTTATCAATATCAAAGAAAACCACAAGCTTATCGAGATCGCCGCCGAAATCATCGCGCAGCTTCATGTTGACGATGCTCATCAACATTACTGGGTCCATGGTCTCAAAATTGGCTAAGTTCATTACTTGTCCTCGAAGTCCGAGATCAGTAGGTTAGCCGCAGCGAATGCCGCTTTGTCTCTTGCTTCTTTTGGTAGTGATTCGTCAGCAGCAATCTCATTTAGCGCTCTAACTGCACATGAAATCGCTTGTGGTACATAGGCTTGGTCGCCACTTCCGATCTGTGCGTAAAGTTCGCGCACTAAATCACAACAGCCGTATACTTGCATGGCTTGTTCTCCGATAAATGATAACTGCTCTCAAATATACACATTCAACTGGTGAAACTCAAAAGCTAAGGTTGTTCTAGCTCAAAACGGTGATTGACGTGGTTGATTCCTAACCACTGGTTGAAGGTAAATGTAGTAGTTTAAAACAAAAAAGACGAGCATGTGAGCTCGTCTTTGTTATTGATTAGAGTGGGTTACTCTTCGGCGTAGCCGTGAATGCCAAGGAGTTTACCGTCTAGGTAGGCTTCTTTTTCATCCTTCATTACCAAGCGCTCTTCAACTAACCACTTCACCACCATAGGGTAGATTTTGTGCTCTTGAGTTTGAACACGCTCAGTCAGAGTCTCGACGTTATCTTCATCAAAAATAGGCACTTTTGCTTGAAGAATCACCGGGCCACCATCAAGTTGCTCAGTAACAAAGTGAACACTGGTTCCGTGCTCTTCGTCGCCAGCATGGATAGCGCGCTGATAAGTATTGAGCCCCGGATACTTAGGAAGCAGAGAAGGATGAATGTTGATCATACGGCCCATGTAGTGGCGAACAAATTCGCCACTTAGAATTCGCATATAACCCGCCAATACCACGACGTCTGGCTTGTACTCATCGATCTGCTTCATAAGTTCAGCATCGAAAGCGTCACGAGTATCGAATGCTTTAGGGTCAAGGAAATGTGCCGCTGATCCTGCTTGTTCTGCACGTTCTAACGCATATACATTGGCTTTGTTAGAAAACACTGCAGTGACTCGTCCACCCTTAATTTGGGTCTTACAAGCATCAATAATTGCCTGTAAGTTTGAGCCGTTTCCAGACACTAGAACAACAATACTCTTCATGCTTATTTGATCTCTACTTGTTCTTCACCAGCTTCAGCATTGGCGATTTCACCAATAACCCATGCGTTTTCGCCTTCTTGGTTAAGAAGCTTAACGGCTGCGTCTGCTTGGTCTTTTGGTAGAGCAACGACAAGGCCAACACCACAGTTGAATGTACGGTACATCTCGTGTGTTGTTACGTTGCCTTTCTCTTGTAGCCATTTGAAGATGACTGGCCATTCCCAGCTGTTGCCGTCAACAACCGCTTTAGTACCTTCAGGTAGTACGCGTGGAATGTTTTCCCAGAAACCACCGCCAGTGATGTGAGAGATTGCATGGATGTCATGTTTCTCAATCATCTTAAGCGCTGATTTGATGTAAATTTTGGTTGGCTCTAGAAGGTGCTCACCGATTGTGCGGCCCGCTAGCTCTTCATTTTTGTCTGCACCAGATACTTCCAGGATCTTACGGATCAGAGAGTAACCGTTTGAGTGTGGACCGCTTGAACCTACAGCGATAAGCGCATCACCTGCGGCAACTTTAGTACCATCGATAACGTCTTCTTTTTCAACTACGCCGACACAGAAGCCTGCAACGTCGTAATCTTCGCCTTCGTACATGCCTGGCATTTCAGCAGTTTCACCACCGATTAGTGCACAACCCGCTTGTACACAGCCGTCTGCGATACCTGAAACAACGTCTGTTGCAGTATCAACATCCAGTTTACCTGTTGCGTAGTAATCTAGGAAAAATAGTGGTTCTGCGCCTTGCACGATAAGGTCGTTAACACACATAGCAACAAGGTCAACACCAATAGTGTCGTGCTTTTTCATATCCAGAGCTAGACGGAGTTTAGTACCCACGCCATCAGTACCGGAAACAAGAACTGGCTGTTTGTATTTAGTTGGTAGCTCACACAGTGCACCGAAACCACCAATACCACCCATCACCTCTGGGCGACGAGTACGCTTTACAGCACCTTTAATACGGTCAACAAGTGCGTTGCCTGCATCGATGTCAACGCCAGCGTCTTTGTAACTAAGAGAAGTGTTATCAGCACTCACAGGGAAGTCCTCTGGTTTTAAGTTGGGTATGAAAACGGCGCTATTCTAACAGCGGATAAACCCAGATAGCAAACGTTTGCGTAAGTTTTTTCTTTTGTCTTAGAGCAAGAAATTGACAACGAAATCGTTTATAATCTGAAGGTTTGTTTAAAAATCACCACATAAGCCGGAGATGGAAATGAAAGTTGTTGAAGTAAAACACCCTCTTGTTAAGCACAAATTAGGTCTAATGAGAGAAGGTGACATCAGCACTAAGCGCTTTCGTGAGCTAGCCACAGAAGTTGGTAGCCTACTTACTTACGAAGCGACTGCAGACTTTGAAACAGAAAGAGTGACCATTGAAGGTTGGAATGGCCCCGTTGAAATCGACCAGATTAAAGGTAAGAAAGTGACAGTTGTGCCTATCCTGCGTGCAGGGCTAGGTATGATGGACGGTGTTCTTGAACATATTCCTAGCGCTCGTATCAGTGTTGTTGGTATCTACCGTGACGAAGAGACACTTGAACCAGTACCGTACTTCAACAAATTGGCATCTAACATTGATGAGCGTATTGCGCTCGTTGTAGACCCAATGCTTGCGACAGGCGGTTCAATGATTTCAACCATCGACCTATTGAAAGAGCAGGGCTGTACGCAGTTTAAAGTACTGGTTCTTGTTGCTGCTCCTGAAGGTATTGAAGCTCTGGAAAAAGCGCACCCAGACGTAGAACTATACACAGCGGCAATCGATGAGAAGCTAAACGACAAGGGCTACAT
>NZ_JATABG010000045.1:0-13762 GCF_036533755.1 Vibrio sp. M260118
GACGATTTTCCATCACCCCTTTTTCCAATTTAAATGATGGAATGCCGAAAGTGAGCAGGCCACCAATCTCTGGGTAACGGTCAAATACTACCGGCTTAACACCGTTTCGGACTAGGATATCCGCGGCTGCAAGACCAGCTGGTCCTGCGCCGATAATCGCGACCTTCTTATCTGTCCATTCTACTTTCGACATGTCTGGTTTCCAGCCCATTTCGAAAGCTTTGTCAGTAATATATTTTTCAATGTTGCCGATTGTGACTGCGCCGAAATCATCGTTAAGCGTACATGAACCTTCACATAGCCTGTCTTGAGGACAGACTCGACCACAAACTTCTGGCAAGCTGTTGGTTTGATGAGAAAGCTCTACCGCTTCGAGAATACGTCCTTCATTAGCAAGTTTCAGCCATTGAGGAATGTAGTTATGTACCGGGCACTTCCATTCACAGTAAGGGTTACCACAGTCCAAGCAGCGATCCGCTTGGGCAGTCGCCTGTTGTTTAGTAAAGGGTTCATAAATTTCGACAAACTCAATCTTTCGTATTTTGATTGGTTTTTTTGCAGGATCTACACGCTGCACATCGATAAATTGGTATACGTTCTGGCTCATGATTCAAACATCCTCCATGACTTACTGGACTTGAACGCGCAATTCAGCAGCGCTGCGACTTTGGTGACCAAGCAGAGTGTTTAGATCTGCGGCTTGCGGTTTCACCAAGTAGAACTTTGGAATCCATTCATCAAAGTTCGCCAATATATTTTCTGCGTGAGTAGAGCCCGTCTCTTCGAGGTGTTCTGCGATTAGTCCACGTAGGTGCTCTTGATGGATATAGAGTTCTGACAGCGCAACTGCTTCAACAGACTCTTTATTGACTCGGCCTTGGAAATCCTCATTCTCATCCAGTACGTAGGCAAAACCACCAGTCATACCCGCACCGAAGTTCACGCCTGTTGCGCCGAGAATGGCGACGATACCACCTGTCATATATTCACAAGCATTATCGCCTGCACCTTCTATCACAGAGATGGTGCCAGAGTTACGCACCCCAAAACGTTCACCTGCGGTACCTGCTGCGAACAATTTACCGCCGGTTGCACCATACAAACAGGTGTTGCCTATGATGGTTGCTTCATTACATCTAAAGGCCGTACCTTGGTGAGGCTTGATAACGATCTTGCCGCCAGCCATGCCTTTACCGACATAGTCGTTGGCATCACCCGTTAGGTAAAGCTCAACACCGCCTGCATTCCAAACGCCGAATGACTGACCCGCAGTACCATCTAGATGGAGCTTAATCGGTGTTGCCGCCATACCTTGGTTACCGTAGCGTTTAGCTATTTCACCTGAAAGGCGAGCGCCAATAGAGCGGTCCGTGTTAATGACGTTATAGAAGAGATCTGCCCCTTGTTTGGCTTCCACAGCCGCTAAGGTATCTTCTACGATCTTTTGGTTGAGCTCTGCTTTGTCAAACGGAGCGTTTGGCTCAGTCCAATACAGTGGATGGTTTTGTGGTGAAACTGGCGCTTCTAGAATGCTTGAGAGATCAAGCTTACTTTGTTTAGCTGTCATGCCCTCAACCGCTTCAAGTAAGTCGGTTCGGCCAATTAGGTCAGTCAGTTTTTCAACACCTAATTCGGCAAGCAATTCGCGTACTTCATCAGCAAGGCCAACAAAGTAGTTCATTACCATTTCAGGAAGACCTTTGAAGTACTCTTTACGTAAGGTGGCATCTTGCGTTGCAACACCGGTCGCACAGTTGTTTAAGTGACAAATACGTAAGAACTTACAACCCATAGCAACCATTGGTGCGGTACCAAAACCAAAGCTTTCTGCACCTAATATCGCTGCTTTTACTACGTCTAGTCCTGTTTTCAAACCACCATCAACTTGAAGGCGGATCTTATGGCGAAGGCCGTTGGCAACCAGTGCTTGCTGGGTTTCAGAAAGGCCAAGTTCCCACGGGCTACCCGCGTATTTTACTGAGGTAAGTGGGCTGGCAGCGGTACCACCATCGTAACCAGAGATAGTAATCAAATCGGCGTAGGCTTTAGCGACACCTGTTGCAATAGTGCCAACACCGGGCTCTGAAACTAGCTTTACCGATACCAGTGCTTTTGGGTTGACTTGTTTAAGGTCAAATATCAGCTGGGCCAAATCCTCAATAGAATAAATATCATGGTGAGGAGGAGGGGAGATAAGTGTTACCCCTTGAACCGAATAACGCAGCTTAGCGATCTCAGCGGTGACTTTGTGGCCTGGTAATTGACCACCTTCACCCGGCTTAGCACCTTGGGCGACTTTAATTTGCAGTACATCAGCGTTGGTTAGGTAGTGAGGTGTCACACCAAAACGGCCTGACGCAATTTGCTTGATACGAGAGTTACGCTCTGTACCAAATCGACGCGGGTCTTCACCACCTTCACCTGAGTTGGAGTAGCCACCAAGTCGGTTCATTGCTGTTGCCAAGGCTTCGTGGGCTTCTGGGCTTAGTGCGCCAATCGACATCGCTGCTGAATCAAAGCGTTTGAATAGCTCTGTGCTTGGTTCAATCTTTTCTAGTGGCAGTGGCGAGTCTGACTTCTTCAGCTTCATTAGGTCGCGTAGCATTGCCACTGGGCGATCATTAACTTGCTGAGCAAAGCTCTTGTAGTCTGAGGTATCGCCCGACTTAACTGCAGTTTGCAGCGTACCAACCACATCTGGGTTGTAGGCATGGTACTCGCCGCCATGTACGTATTTAAGCAATCCGCCATGTTCAATCGGCTTACGTTTTGTCCATGCTTTGCGAGAAAGGTTATAGAGGTCTTGTTCGAAATCTTCAAAGTTGGCACCTTGAATTCGAGTTGTTACACCTTTGAAGCAGAGATTGACGACTTCTTGGTTTAGACCTACGGCTTCGAACAGTTGTGAGCAGCGGTATGAGGCAACGGTAGAGATGCCCATTTTGGACATGATCTTATACAGGCCTTTGTTGATACCGTATTGGTAGTTCTGCATCACTTCGCGATAGCTTTTGTCGATGCCACCTTCGTCGATAACTTTGCCTAACGCTTCATAAGCAAGATAAGGGTAAACTGCGGTCGCGCCAAAGCCTAGCAGTACCGCAAATTGGTGAGGGTCACGAGCTGTTGCCGTTTCAGCAATGATATTGGCGTCACAACGTAAATTCGAGTCAACTAGGCGGCTTTGCACCGCACCCACAGCCATAGCCGCAGGGACAGGTAGCTTGCCTTTCTTGATGTCACGGTCGGTCAATATTAGCAGCACTGTGCCTTCGCGCACTGCCTCTTCAGCTTCATCACAAATACGTTCTATCGCTTGTTCAAGCGAATTAATCATTGGGTCGTAGTTGATATCAAGCTGTGTTGATTGGTAGTGCTCGTCATCAAGGTCAAGCAACTGTGCCATATCAGAGTAGAGCAGTACTGGAGAGTCAAAGGTGACTCGGTGAGCGTGACCGTCGGTTTCGCAGAACACGTTCATTTCTTGGCCAATGCTGGTGGCAAGTGACATCACATGCTTTTCGCGTAGTGGGTCAATCGGAGGGTTGGTCACCTGTGCGAACTTCTGACGGAAGTAGTCCGTCACCAATCGAGCTTTGGATGATAGCACCGCCATTGGGGTATCATCGCCCATGGAGCCCACTGCTTCTTGGCCCATATCGCCAAGAACGCGAAGCACCTGATCGACTTCTTCGTTGCTCATCGCGAACTGCTTTTGGTAGGTTTTCAGTTGGTCATCGTCGAAGTTACGTTCGCCAACTTGATCTTCCGCGAGCTGTGAGAAAGGCGTCAGTTTATGGACGTTATTCTCCATCCACTCTTTGTAAGGATGACGGCCTTTAAGATCGCTGTCGATCTCGCTAGATTGCCATAGTTTGCCCAGGCGTGTATCGACAACGAGCAGCTCACCCGGACCGACACGGCCTTTTTCTGCAACTTCATCTGGTGCGTAGTCCCAGATACCCACTTCGGATGCCAGTGTGATCAGTTTATCTTTTGTGATCACATAGCGGGCAGGGCGCAGACCATTTCTATCTAAGTTACACGCGGCGTAACGACCGTCAGACAATACTATCCCCGCAGGACCATCCCATGGCTCCATGTGTTTGGAGTTAAAGTCGTAGAAGGCGTGCAGATCCGGGTCCATATCAGGGTGATTTTGCCATGCAGGCGGAACGAGCATGCGCATGGCACGGAAGATATCCATCCCGCCAGCCAAGAACAGATCGAGCATATTATCTAGGCTCGAAGAGTCAGAGCCCGTTTCATTGACGAATGGCGCTGCGGTCTGTAAGTCTGGTAGCAGTGGGGAAGCGAACTTGTAAGCGCGTGCCCGAGCCCATTGTCTATTGCCTTGAATGGTGTTGATTTCACCGTTATGGGCAAGGTATCTAAATGGTTGAGCCAATGGCCAGCGCGGTTGAGTGTTGGTTGAAAAACGCTGGTGGAACAGACAGATCGCAGACTCCATGCGAAGATCGGCGAGATCTAAGTAGAAGCGCGGCAGATCGGCAGGCATACATAAGCCTTTGTAGACGATCACTTGTGTCGACAGGCTACATACATAAAACTCACTGTCATCGGAAATTTGTTTTTCGATGCGTCTGCGCGCTATGTATAAGCGTCGCTCGATATCACGTTCGCGCCAACCTGCTGGTGCTGAGATAAAAACTTGCTGAATATTTGGCAATGAATCAGCGGCAATAGGGCCTAACACTGCTGCATTTGTTGGCACTTCACGCCAGCCCGAAATTGTCAGTGTCTCTTTGGCAAGTTCTTGATTGATAATGTCTTTTGCGGATTGGGCTTTAAGTGGATCTTGATTAAAAAAAATCATTCCTACGGCATATTGCTTGCCGAGTTTAAAACCGTTTTCTTCAGCGATAAGACGTAAATAGGAATCAGGCTTTTGCAGTAAAAGGCCACAGCCATCGCCGGTTTTTCCATCTGCGGCGATACCGCCACGGTGGGTCATTCTATCAAGTGCTGAAATTGCGGTGCGTACTAGTTTGTGGCTAGGCTCACCTTCCATGTGTGCAATTAAGCCAAATCCACAGTTGTCTTTCTCCAGACTAGGATCATATAAAGCCATTGCAATTCTCCCTTTGCTTATCTGCCATCCCGACAGAACTACCAACATCAAAAGGGTTGGTATGTATGACTAACTATGCGTTCTAATTGTTATTTTTTTGGATGAATATGCAGGTTTAACCCACTATTAATTTAACAAAAAGCGATAAATTAATTTTCATCGACTTCACAACGTATAGCTAATTATGTAAAAGGTCAAGTTCTTGGTGGAAAATCACGCAAATATGCGATTTACCGTTAAATTAACTAAATTAGTCTATTTAATTCAGCGACTTAGAATCTGGGTTGTTACATAACTGTAATAAGGGCTGGCATCAAGAAAGAAAAAAGACCAGCACAATGTACTGGTCAACTGGAAATGTTTGGAAGGAATTTATAGTGTTCACGACTCTCAGCGAGATGTCAGCACACCTCGCTGAAAGGTGACAATTAAGCAGAAAGCATTAGTGAATTTGCTTTTGCTTCAAGGTTTGAGTTACCCATTAGGTAATCATCAATTGCGATAGCACATTCGCGGCCTTCGTTGATACAACGTACAACTAGAGACTGACCTGTACGCATATCGCCGGCTGCAAACACACCTTTTTGGTTAGTAGCGAAACCTTCGGTTGCTACATTGCCACGCTCATCGAGTTTGATATCTAGCTGGGCTAGTACACCAGTTGGTTCTGGGTGTAGGAAGCCCATCGCTAGGAACGCCATATCACAAGGAATGACACGCTCGCTGCCTTCAACTTCTTTGAAGCTTGGGCGTTCACCTGGTTTAGCGTCTTCCCATACGATATCAGCCAGACGTAAGCCTGTGACTTCACCTTTATCGTTACCGATGAACTCTTTAGTCAGGATATTCCAATGACGATCGACACCTTCTTCGTGAGAAGTCGAAGTACGAAGAATCATTGGGTACTGAGGCCAAGGCATATTTGCCGGGCGCTTCTCTGGTGGAATTGGCATGATTTCCACTTGAGTAACGCTTGCGGCTTTATGACGGTTTGACGTACCAACACAGTCAGAACCTGTATCACCACCACCGATAACCACAACATGCTTACCTTTAGCGTGAATCTCTTCAGTTTTAAGATCCATGTTGTTTGCGCGGCGGTTGTTTTGACCTAGGAATTCCATTGCGAAGTGAACGCCTTTAAGCTCACGCCCCGGAACCGGTAGGTCACGCGGTACAGTAGAACCGCCCGTTAGAAGCACCACATCGAACTCTTGACGTAGCTGCTGCGCATTGACATCAACACCGATGTGTTGGTTTACCTTGAATTCAACACCCGCTTCAGCCATGAGATTGATCTTACGATCAATCACATCCATACCCAGTTTGAAATCTGGGATACCGAAGCGCAGTAGACCACCGACTTTCTCATCGCGCTCAAATACCGTCACAGAGTGACCGGCACTATTTAGCTGTTCAGCGGCAGCAAGACCTGCAGGGCCACTGCCGATGATTGCGATAGTTTTACCAGTGCGAGAGCGAGGTGTTTTTGGCTTTGCGTACCCTTCACGGTACGCAGTTTCAACAATCGTCTTCTCGATGTTACAGATGGTGATTGGATCTTGGTTGATGCCAAGTACACAAGCACTTTCACATGGCGCAGGACATACTCGACCCGTAAACTCAGGGAAGTTATTGGTTGAGCTTAGAATGTTCCAAGCCTCTTCCCAGCTGTCACGGTAAACCGCGTCGTTGAATTCTGGGATGATGTTACCAATCGGACAACCGTTGTGACAGAAAGGAACACCACAGTCCATACAACGTGAAGCCTGAGTATTGATCTTGTCGCCAAACTCTTCGTTCAGAACGAACTCTTTGTTGTTCTCAATACGAACTGATGGATCGATCTTGCCTGGAAGCTCACGACCATGCTCTAAAAATCCAGTAGGCTTACCCATTATACTGCCTCCACTTGTTCCGTTTGTGCCTGCTCAGCTTTACGCTTTTGAAGTACCGCTTTGTAGTCACGCGGCATTACCTTAACCATAGAGGCTAGGCTTGCTTCAAAATTGTCTAGGAAAGATTGAGCAACTTCACTTCCTGTGAATTCAACATGCTTAGTTAGCATCTCTTTCAGTAATTCGCGATCTTCCGCTTCGATTGGATCGAGGTCTACAAGCTCTGGGTTTAGCTTAGTTTCAAAGTCGCCTGACTTATCCCAAACGTAAGCGGTACCGCCACTCATACCTGCCGCGAAGTTACGGCCTGTTGAACCCAGGATGACAGCAATACCGCCAGTCATGTATTCACAGCCGTGGTCACCAACACCTTCGACAACCACTTTCGCGCCTGAGTTACGTACACAGAAACGCTCACCAGCCATACCACGAATGTAAGATTCACCCGATGTTGCACCGTAGAAACATACGTTACCGACAACAATGTTATCTTCAGCAACGATGGTTGATTTCGCATCTGGGTAGAGTACTAGCGTACCGCCAGACAGACCTTTACCCCAGTAGTCATTCGCATCGCCTTCCACTTCGAACTTAACACCCTTCGCAAGGAATGCACCGAATGACTGACCTGCGCTGCCTGTAAACTTAACGTTCATTGGTTGTGGCAGACCTTGGTCTTTGTAAATCTTAGAGATTTCGTTCGACAGCATAGTACCCGCAGAGCGGTCTGTGTTGATGATCGGGAACTCAGCATTCACTGCTTCGCCCTTCTCAAGTGCTGGAGTTGCAGCTTGGATCAACTTGCGGTCAAGAACATTCTCTAAGTTATGATCTTGTTCTGTCTGGTTGTATACACCATCTTCTTCACGCGCTTGCTCGATATGGAGAACAGGCGTTAGGTCTAGATTCTTATACTTCCAGTGTTTGATGTCTTCGCGAACTTTTAGTTTCTGCGATTGGCCGACCATCTCGTCGATAGTACGGAAGCCAAGCTCAGCCATGATTTCACGCAGACCTTCAGCCATGTATTGGAAGAACGTCACTACGTCTTCTACGCGGCCATCAAAACGCTCACGTAGCGTCTTGTTTTGAGTTGCGATACCAACAGGACAGGTGTTCTTATGACACTTACGCATCATGATACAACCTTCAACTACAAGCGCGGCTGTTGCTACACCCCACTCCTCAGCACCGAGTAGCGTTGCTACTGCAAGGTCACGAGGCGTCTTCATCTGACCATCAGACTGAACGACAATACGGTTACGTAGGCCATTCTTTAGCAGTGTTTGGTGTGTTTCTGCCAAACCAAGTTCCCAAGGAAGACCTGTATGGCGGATTGATGACATCGGCGATGCACCTGTACCACCATCGAAACCTGCGATTAGGACAACGTCAGCTTTTGCTTTCGCTACACCTGATGCGATGGTACCGACACCCGCTTCTGATACTAGCTTAACGTTGACGCGACCAGCGCGGTTAGCGTTCTTCAAGTCGTAGATTAGCTGAGCCAAATCTTCGATTGAGTAGATATCGTGGTGTGGCGGTGGCGAGATAAGACCAACGCCCGGAGTCGAGTGACGAGTTGCACCGATCCAGTCATCCACTTTATCACCTGGTAGCTGACCACCTTCACCTGGTTTCGCACCCTGAGCCATCTTAATCTGGATTTCATCAGAGTTAGTTAGATAGTAAGAGGTTACGCCGAAACGACCAGATGCAACCTGTTTGATTGCTGAGCGTTCCCAGTCGCCATTCTCTTTACGTTCGAAACGAGTAGGGTCTTCACCACCTTCACCTGAGTTCGATTTCGCGCCAATGCGGTTCATCGCGACAGCTAGCGTCGAGTGGGCTTCGTACGAGATAGAGCCGAATGACATCGCACCAGTAGCAAAGCGCTTCAAGATGCTCTCGATTGGCTCTACTTCTTCTAGCGGGATTGAACCTGCTGGGTTCTTAACAAAGTCAAGCTGGCTACGTAGTGTTGCCGCGTTGTCACCTTGGTCATCGACGGCTTTTGCATACTGCTTAAATTGCTCGAAGTCTTTGTTACGAGTTGATTGTTGCAGTAGTGAGATAGTTTCAGGGTTGAACAGGTGTTTTTCACCACGCTGTTTCCACTGATAAACACCACCGACATCAAGAACCTGCACAGGGATTTCACGTGTTGGGAAACCGATACGGTGACGAACTAGCGTCTCTTTTGCAATGTCATCAATGGTTAGACCTTCGATACGAGAAACCGTGCCTGTGAAGTACTTGTCAACCACTGACTTGCTAACACCAAGTGCTTCAAAGATCTGTGCACCATGGTAAGACTGTAGTGTTGAGATACCCATCTTAGAGAAGATCTTCAACAGGCCGCCGTTCACTGCTTTACGGTAGTTGTCGAATAGCTCTTTGATGCTTGTTTCTGGATCGAGCTTCTTAGTGCGCTGTAGCTCAACCATAGTTTCGATAACTAGGTATGGGTTAACGGCGTTTGCACCATAACCAACCAAGGTTGCGAAGTGGTGTGTTTCACGCGCATCACCTGTCTCAACCACGATGTCACACTTAGCACGTAATCCTTTACGGATTAAGTGGTGGTGAACTGCGCCAACTGCCAGCATTGCTGGGATGGCTGCGTGGTTAGAGTTAACGGCACGGTCAGTTAGTAGGATGATTGAGTAACCATCGATAACCGCATCTTCCGCGTACTGACAAATACGCTTCAGAGCACGCTCTAGTTTGCCTTCGTCTTCGTTTGCTTGGAATACGATATCGAGTGTCTTTGCTTGAAGGTGCTCATTGTCGATCGCACGCAGTTTCTCTAGCTCTGAGTTTGAAAGAACTGGAGACTCAAGCTCAACTTTTTGACAGTGCTCTGGTGACTCAGCAAGTAAGTTCTGATCTTTACCTAGGTAAGTGTTCAGAGACATAACCATGCGTTCACGAATCGGGTCGATTGGCGGGTTGGTTACCTGAGCAAACAACTGTTTAAAGTAGTTAGATAGGTGCTGAGATTGATGTGACAGAATCGCAAGCGGCCAGTCAGCGCCCATTGCAGAAAGTGGCTCTTTGCCGTCTTTCGCCATAGGTACGATGATTTCGTTTACTTCTTCTGAGCTAACGCCAAATGCTTGCTGCTTGTGCAGTAGTTTCTCTGGAGATGGCTGGTTAAATTCGTTTTCTGCATCAGGTAGCTTGTTAAGGCTAAGCAGATTCTCTTCAACCCACTTCTGGTATGGCTGTGCAGAGGCAATACCATCTTTCACTTCTTCATCAGAAATGATGCGGCCTTGCTCTAGGTCAGCAACGAAGATACGACCTGGTTGTAGACGACCACGGAACTCAACGTTCTCTGGTTCAATCTCAACTACACCAGACTCAGAGGCCATTACCAAGAAGTCATCTTTAGTCACTGTGTAGCGAGAAGGGCGCAGACCGTTACGGTCAAGAGTTGCACCTACTTGAACACCGTCAGTGAAACAAACAGAGGCAGGGCCATCCCATGGTTCCATTACGTTCGCGTGGTATTGGTAGAACGCACGACGGGTTGGATCCATGTTTTTGTTTTCTTGCCATGCTTCAGGGATCATCATCATTAACGCATGTGGCAGGCTACGACCAGATAGAACTAGGAGCTCTAGTGCCATATCGAAGTTAGATGAGTCTGAGCTGCCTTCTTGACAGATAGGCAGTAGCATGTCGATTTCAGCCTGAGTGAACAGATCTGATTCGATGATTGCTTCACGGGCTTTCATCCAGTTCAGGTTACCGCGAACTGTATTGATTTCACCGTTGTGAGCAATATAACGGAAAGGCTGTGCTAGACGCCATTTCGGGAATGTATTGGTAGAAAAACGAGAGTGAACAAGCGCAAGTGCCGTCACCATCGTAGGATTCTGTAGATCGAGGAAGTACTGAGGTACCTGCTCTGTGGTGAGCTGACCTTTATACACCAGTGTCTTGTAAGACATTGAGTTGATGTAGAAGTCATCACCAATATTCGACACGCTTTCGAGACATACGCGAACGGTGTAGTTACGTAGTACGTATAGTTTGCGTTCTAGCTCTTCAGGTGTAATACCTGGGCCACCAGAAATGAACACATGCTCAAATTGTGGCTCAGTGCTTAGTGGGTCAGCACCGATCATTGAGTTGTCAGTTGGTAAAACGCGGTAACCGATAACATCTAGCTCGAGACGTTTCGCGTTACGTTCTAATATGTCGCGACACTGAGCACGTTTGTGTTCATCCTTAGGGAAAAGAACAACACCAACGCCATACTTCTCAAAAGAGGGCAACTTAATACCAAGTTTTACCGCTTCTTCTAAAAGAAATTCATGGGGCTTTTGTAACAAGATACCAGCACCGTCACCGCTACATGGATCACAACCTTGACCGCCACGGTGTTCCATGCGCGCAAGCATGTCTAGTGCTTGAGTAACGACTTCGTGAGATTTACGGTTTTTAAGGTGAGCAACAAAACCGATACCACAAGCGTCATGCTCCAGTTCCGGAGTATATAGACCTTGGGCATTTTGCTCTCTATCTACCATAGATACATCCTTCCAGTTCAAAAGGCGCAGATAATCTGCCGAAGCAAGTTCTGCGTCCTGTCCTTTATAGTTTTGATTCGAAGCCAGCCTAGGTTGGCGACTTTGATTCCTTTCCGTATCTCGCAGAAAAATATTGCGAGAAAAACAATCCTTGGTGGAATCCCATTTTTTAATATCACAATCTAGTGATTTATATAGGTGGGAGAGGGATAACACCGACGTTTCACCGATTTTTATGTAACTAAAATCACAAAAAAGCAGTAAAATCTGTAAGTATCCTACAATTTACTGCTGATAAAATGCAATCAAAACTCGCTCTTGTTGCCCACTTTTTTCGTCGTTGAAATGAATAATAAGTTTAACTTTTGCGTAACAAATCGTCTGAAGCACGCTATTTCTGCATGTTTATTGATATTGCTTAAAGCTTTGAATGTTTGAAATCGCTAGATTTTGCCCAGCAAATATTTTCAGAAATGTAATTAAATTACATTGATCTTAATGAGAACTATTTAGATCTGTGTGAGGGCAAACAATGCAGCTTCATCAGTTGGTCAATACAATTGGCCAAGATTTACAACGACGCTACGGCGAAAAAGTGCATAAGCTAACACTGCATGGTGGTTTTAGCTGTCCTAATCGTGATGGCACGATTGGCCGCGGTGGCTGTACGTTTTGTAATGTTGCCTCGTTCGCGGATGAAGAAGCGCAGGTTAAGAGTATTAATGAGCAATTGACCGATAGAGCGGGTGAGATAAATCGCGCCAAGCGCTACTTAGCTTACTTTCAGGCATACACCAGTACTTATGCAGAAGTGCAAGTGCTAAAAAATATGTACGAAGAAGCTCTTAAAGCAGCTGACATCGTTGGTTTATGCGTTGGCACTCGTCCTGATTGTGTGCCTGATGCCGTGCTAGATTTGTTGTCGGGCTATGTTAAACAAGGATACGAAATCTGGTTAGAGCTAGGTTTGCAAACTGCCAATAACCAAACCTTGAAACGAATTAACCGTGGCCACGACTTTGAGTGTTATGCAGAGATCACTAAGCGTGCGCGTGAGCTGGGTATTAAAGTGTGTACTCACCTAATTGTCGGCCTGCCTAAAGAGACTAAGGCTGACAATCTAGATACTTTGGATAGGGTTCTCGCTGTGGGAACTGATGGGATCAAGTTGCACGGCCTACATATTGTTGAAGGCAGTACCATGGCGAAAGCTTGGAAGGCGGACAAGCTTGAAGCGCCTGAACTGGATGATTATGTGGACATCGCTAGTGAGATGATTCGCCGCACCCCTCCTGAAGTGGTTTATCACCGAGTATCCTCTGCGGCTCGAAGACCAACGTTACTTGCTCCACTCTGGTGTGAAAATAGATGGCTAGCAATGACTGAAATAGGCCGAGCCCTTGATCAAAATGGTCCTCAAGGTTCACTCATTGAACAGCCGTTTATTTATACTAAACCAAGATTAAAGGCTGCTTGTTGAGCAATAAGCTGATATCTTTTGTACAGTTTGATAGAAGGCAGTGCAATAGGTTTGAGAAGTTAGATGGAGCAAGTATTAGTTTGGTTGTGGGACTCCTCCCATGGGCATGGATTTGATCTTGTCATTATTCTGCTCTCGATTATCGCCGTGGGTGCTATCTCTTCTCGTTATCAAACTCAGTTGACTCGATTACTAAAAACAGCCCCTAGCGTACTGTTGGTTGTCGACAGCAAAACGGGCGCTCTTAAGTTTGCTAACGTTAAGGCCAATCAAGTCCTTGGCGTTAGAAAAGTCGGCAAACACTATATGTTGCCAGAAGTGGTTACACCCCAGTTTATTCTCTCTATTATACCTACGACCTCGGAACAATCCTTTTCTGAACAAAAGCTCAGTTGGCCAGTTGGTAGCAATCGAGTCATTACGCTAAGTGTTACCGGCCGAAAAACCATTTACCGCCGCCGCTCGGCTTGGCTACTCTACTTGACTCCTTATCAGGCGACTGACATTGAACTTAAGGAGCAGGTCAACTCGTTGTCGATGATTAAGAGTGCCTTTGATAATTTGTCTGAATTGGTTGTGATTAAAAATAGTGCCGGAGAAATAATCTCAAGTAACCGAGCCTTCCAACGCTTTTGGCAAGGGAGAGAAGATGAGGGGGCTGAAGATATTAAAGGCATTATTAAAGGCAGGACGAGTAAACGCTGGTGGACGGTCAATCCAGATGGGAAGAGCTGTTTACTTGAAACCTATC